>JANONN010000292.1:0-4706 GCA_031420835.1 Ignavibacteriales bacterium
TTGTGGGATGGAACTCCTGAACCTGCGGGAGTCCTCACACGCTTCCCTCCCGACAACTACCTTGGAGCATTTTAGGCATCCCACATTGCAGGAGTAGGAATGGTTCGAACTAAAGAGACAATTCTCAAAGAGCTACAAACAGTCCCCGGTGTGGGAAAAAGCATTGGGCTGGATCTGTGGAATTTGGGATTCCGCTCCGTTCGGCAACTCAAGGGGAAGGACCCGGAACGACTTTACGTGCGACATTGCATCCAGAAAGGAACAACGGTGGATCGCTGCATGCTCTACGTCATGCGCTGCGCTGTGTACTACGCCTCGCAAACGCGACACAATCCTGAATTGCTACTATGGTGGAATTGGAAGGATTCGAAACAGTAAGGCTCTACGCCTTACCGTGTCAAAACAACCACGAAATTGATTCTATCCAGAATTCTGTCTATATTCCCTTCCAGAGAAAGGAACGACCATGAGTGTGATAACATTGCCCGTTACAGAAGCAAAGCAACGGTTTACGGAACTCGTCAAGGGTGCTGAAGAGTACTTTGACCGTTATCTTGTGACCAAAAACGGAAAAGAAGCGGCCGTCGTCATGAGTGCCCAAGAATATGAAAGCCTTCTTGAAACGCTCGATGTGCTCTCGAGCAAACGTGAAGTACGTGCAATTCGGGAAGGATCCAGAGATGCAAAAGGGGGGAGAACGCTTTCCCTGGAAAAATATTTGGAGGAGAGGCGTGAACCCCGGAAGCGACGGAGACGTTCTTGACCGTTGAGCTGACCAGGAGGGCAATCAAGGACCTGGATCGCCTGAAAAGAGCTCAACCGGCACTTTCCGCAAAAGTTGTAGCAAAAGTTCAATCCTTGAAAGACGATCCGAAATCTGGCAAGCCTCTTATTGGACCGCTGAAGGGGAAATGGTCACTGCGTGTGGGACACATCAGGATCATCTACGAAATTGGCACAGTAGCAATAACCATCCTCACGATCAATCACCGCAAAGACGTTTACCGATAAGAGCGCAAGTCACCAAAAAGACGAAAACAAGCGCTACAATAATGATCAGTGGTCGAATGGTTATGCTCTCTCCTCTCACGGTACAATCTCTATTGTCTGTTGCAATGTGGATCCATCCGGCTGACGGATGGTGAAGACGACTGTGCCCGTCTTGCTTGCGACAAAGCGATATTCCTTTCCGTTTAAGTAAACCATCACGGTCGGGCAGATGTTGGCTGGCACCCTTTTACCCCAAATGGCGAGATCAATTCTCGATTCGGACACAGCTTCGTCGAAATGCGAAAAAGAATGGCAGCCGTCTCCTCCGATTGTTCCATAAAGCCTGACCTTGATAGTGTCTCCGACCTTCGCAATGGAGGCAACAGAGAGGCTGTCAACCTTGACTCTAAAGAGCACCGCTGACGGTTCCGGCTCCGTCGCACAGGCCAAGAGAACCAAGGGGAGAATTACAATTGAAGTTAGTCGCACCGATGTCGGCCTCGAAAACAGTGATGATGAAAGCTCTCCTAACATACCGCTTCTCATAGGGATTTCACCTACTGCACTCTTCGTATCTCGATCAAATCCACCAGCATAGCGCTCGACACAATGCCACCGGCCCCTACCGATAGGCTCAACTTGCTTCCTGCTGGACAGAAAAGTGTGTCGGAAGATTCGTATGCCGTCCATTCCTGGTTTTGAACGGAGATATGAATCTTCTTTCTGAAACCGTCATCAACTCCGAGAGATACGCCGCCACCGATGCCGAGATTCTTACCCCAGCACTGAATAATAAGCCGGCTATCGTGATCGAGAGGCTTCAGATTGAGCAATCCGTGTGGCACAATGCATCCGCCCGATACGAACAAAGAGCGGTTCCCGCCTTTGGGCGGCGCTTCATTTCTAAAGCCATATTCGTACCCTTGCCAGCCGGATGTGTCCGCATCCTTCTCGAACGAGGTGAAGTAAACCACTTCACCTGTGGTTTCACTTCCCGGCGTAATGAGTTCATCACATCGCAAGCCGCAGAACGCCAGGCCGAGGATGGCGAGTGTTTGTGTGATGATACGTCGTTTCATGTTCTGATTCCTCCGCTAATACACAATAAACCTCCTAACTGCACGATAATCAGGATTCTGTCCGATCAACCACATCTCGAGACGATATCCTCCCTTCGGCAACAGATTTCCCGCAGAGTCCGCACCATTCCACGGCTCGGAGAAAACATAATCGCCGTATGGTGGGATGGTAATCTGGGCAGATCCCGGCGCGGTCGAACTATCCGCCCGAACGACATTCCCAGTTGCAAGCGAAGTTATTTTGTATCCGACCGGTCGAGCGGTGGTGAAGGTGAACACGTATTCTCTCGAAACGCGGTTGTTCATTTCATAAAGCAGCTCTTGCGGTCTGAGGATACTCTTGATCGCTCTCGTCTGAAGCGGTTCCGCCCCTTGTTCGGTGATCGTGATGTCTGTTGAGCGGTAGGGGGAATTCCCACCCAAGAGGTACTGAACGATCGTATATGTTCCGCTCTTGGCTTTTCTGTCGCTGTATTCATACTCATCGTGCACAATCCTCTGAGACCAGCCGGCCTTCTCGACTGCCTCAGAAGCTGCCGGTATCTGCCAGGAAGAGAATGCAGGCGAAACGACCCACGGAAACTCCGAAATCACTCGTCCTTTGTGATAGATTGTGTATCCCAACTGTTGCACATTTGGAAAAACTAATGTGATATCCTGGTTGGTCTTGTTCTTCACCCGGTAGGTGAGAACGATTTCCTCATCAAGGCCGACCGTGAGTTTTTCGGGACGAAGGTCGAAGTCTAGTTTCCCGGAGAATCTCCCTTCACCGATCAGAGACATCCGTACGTCGCTGAAGGCGCTTACGAGCGGGCGAAGGATCGTGTACTGCGGAGAATTCCAATTGCGGTAATCGTAGATGGAATTATCGCACGTTACGGTTTTTAGCGTGCCACCATCGTACACATCAATGGTGTAGCGGCTGTAATTCTTGTAGGCGTCATCCAGATATTCGTTTCCAAGCTCAGTAAAGCGTGCTAAGCGACTCTTGATGTATTCAAGTTCCGCTGTGCTGAGTACCCGCGATGAAGCGGGGATCGCTTCCCCTTCGAGCCGTTTGATAGTGACCTTCCCGTCTCGAAACAACTGGACTTCATCTCGCCACGTATAATACCCCGGGTTGACCATGTAGAAAATGATCCTTACATGCAAGTCGCCGGAGACCTTCTCCGTGCTCTTCGGTCCAAAGATCATGTCGCATGCGGGGAAAACGATCAGACACAACAGCAGTATGGTGGTAAGCGTGTTATGATTTTTCATAGAGTGCCTCTTATTTTCGTTCAAGCCAGTATTCTTTGTTCATCATAGAGTCTTCTTCAAACCCGGAACCTTACCCTTCAATACAACTGACAGGTCAACCTTTTCCAGTGTGACCACTTGTTGCGGATGCTGCATGGCGCGACATAGGCCGAGGAACTGTACTTCGCCCACGTTAACAATGACCTTACTGTCAACGATCTCAATGGTGCTGATGGCGTTTGCTTCGTTCGTGCAGCCCCCATAACCGGGACCCCAGAACAATGCAAGCACCATCTCTTTCCCAAAGTCAATTGAAGGTGGGGGAATTCTATTTCCGGTGCTGTCCGTCGCGAACATGTGGCGATCCCAGAAATCTTTCCACCTTGTTTCATCGCGGAAGATCAGATTCCTTGGTTTGCCGACGGACAAGAAGCGCGCCTCTTCCAAGTTGGCGAATGGCACTGTTTGGACAGTCTCCACAGCGCAAGCTGAAAACAGAAAGGCACCTATGATGGTAGGGAGAAGAGTTTCTCGCATGCCTCCTCCTCTTATGATGGTAGAACATTCTGGCAGCAACAACCCCATCCGGACACACATAGTTGTCGCTGACAAAAGTACGAGATTCTCGGTGTCGTGTCAAATGAATTCCGCCTTGTCTCCAGCAGCGACAACTTCCGTGCCTGCCCGACTATGTCGTTCAGGCGGGCCTCCGCGAACTCGCACTCACGACCAAAGCAAAAATTACTACTGTTGTCAGGTTCAGGAGAAATCGCTTGTCGTAATCGCGCTATGTCTCACGGCAACAAGAGAAGCCGTGCGAAGTTGAATGCCGAGCGCTTCTCGCTTTCAGTAATGAAACAACTTCTCCAGCAGGCTCAAGCGAACAATGAACTCACACACACGCCCTTTTTTTGTAAGTGCGATCGAGAGAGTTTGGTAGGAAGAGGCGACCTCTCCTTGCTTTCCAGAGAAGAGCTTTGTACGTTGATCGCGTTGTCATTACTTAAATGACTCCATTGCTATTGCTACATCACCAACATCACCACATGTCTCAATTCTATCCACACATGACCATTCTTCAAAGACTTCAGAAAGAAAAGAACAAGCTCGTAGTCGGACTCATGTCCGGGACATCGGTGGATGGGATTGATGCCGCGCTTGTGCGGATCGCCGGGAGTGGAACCGCAACCAGACTGAAGCTGATCGCGTTTGAGACGTATCCGTTCCCGAAGGGTTTTCGCGAGCTTGTTCTGAAGAATTCTCTCCCCGGAGCAGGAAGCGTTGACCTTCTTGCGCGTCTCAACATTCTCTACGCTCATCTCTACGCTGCGGCGGTGAAACGGATCGCCCGCAAGGCGAGAGTAAACCTGAACAGTATTGATCTCATCGGCTCACACG
>JANONN010000293.1:0-1962 GCA_031420835.1 Ignavibacteriales bacterium
CATCAAGGATACGGCGAAGGCAAGAATTGCAACGATTAGCTGTCTAGAGTATCAGCGGGCAAATCTTTCGTTTGAAAGCATTGCCGTTCATGAAGACATCGAAAAACTGCCAAGGAAAGACCGTGTGCGAATCACCAGCGCGTCTGACAAGCAATTTACATCGCTGGATGATTTCAAACAAAACGCAGAACAGTATCTTGACCGAGCATCGAAGTAGTCTGTATGGCACTTCATCCTGATTTTCCAAAATCACCCTACGCAATCCTCGATCCCAACATCCGCTGGTTTCCGGCGGATGAAGCGTTGAGAGAACAGGGTTATAAAAAGCTTCTTGCTCCTCTTGTCGTTTCATTGCGAAGAAAAGTCAGCGAATGGCGAGAGGGTGGTTACGCAGGAACGAGCGGGACAAGCCTTGCATTGCTCCGCTGGTGGTTTCAGCGAGAACATCCAACCACCGCGTCCGACGGGACAGTATTTGACTTCCAGTACTACTTTGGGCAGCGGGAAGCAGTGGAAACAATTGTCTATCTACACGAGGTTGCACAAATCAAGGACAAGTACGACCTGCTGCGGTTTGATAGTTCCGGCGCCATCTCGGCAGGAATGTTTGCCGAATCATGGAAGCGTTTTGTCATCAAGATGGCAACGGGAAGCGGGAAAACGAAAGTTCTGAGCCTTTTGTTGGCATGGAGCTACTTCCACAGACTCTATGAAGAAGACTCCACCCTTGCAAGGAATTTTCTGGTCATTACCCCCAACATCATCGTTCTCGACCGCATCCGCCATGACTTCGAGGGACTCAAAGTCTTTTTTGAAGATCCCGTCCTGCCGGAAAACGGCTATGAAGAAAGAAACTGGCGGGAAGATTTTCAGATGACGGTGCACATACAAGATCAAATCGGTGTGGTCAGGAAAACCGGTAATATCTTTTTGACGAACATCCATCGTGTCTACGATACGAATCAGACAGGCGCATCAATTGAAGACAGCGATTTAAGGAATTACTTCCTCGGTAATAGGCCTGTCGGCGCAACAACGGATTCCAAGGTCGATCTTGGTGACATTGTGAGAGACATCGAGGAACTTGCGATTCTAAACGATGAAGCCCACCACATCCATGATGAGACCCTCGCCTGGTTCAAATCCATCGAGGACATCCACAACCGCTTAAAGATGAAAGGTAGCGGGCTTTCTATTCAGATCGACACGACCGCAACGCCGAAACACACCAACGGTGCGATCTTTGTGCAAACGATATCCGATTATCCACTTGTCGAGGCAATTCATCAGGATGTCGTCAAACACCCCGTGCTTCCTGACTCCGCCAGCCGAGCGAAGCTTGTTGAAAAGAAAAGCTCAAAGTACAGTGAGAAATACGAAGACTACATTCATCTCGGCTATCTCGAATGGAAAAAAGTCTATGACGTGCACATCAAAGTTGGCAAGAAGGCGGTGCTTTTTGTGATGACGGATGATACCAAGAACTGCGATGAGGTCGCCGCATATCTTGAGAGTAGATATCCTGAATTGAGGAATGCGGTGCTGGTTATTCACACGAAGAACAACGGTGAGATTTCCGAAACGGTCAGCGGCAAAAATAAAGAAGAATTGGATAAACTCCGCGAAGCAGCCAACAATATTGACAAGTTCGATAATCCTTACAAAGCGATCGTCTCAGTCTTGATGCTCAAGGAAGGCTGGGACGTACGAAATGTTACGACTATCGTCGGACTCAGACCCTACAGCGCGAAGAGCAACATTCTCCCAGAACAAACGCTTGGCAGGGGTCTCCGAAGGATGTATGGCGACAATAGTGTTACCGAGCTTGTCAGCGTTGTGGGGACCGATGCGTTCATGGAATTCGTCGAGTCGATCAAGAGTGAAGGGGTTGAACTCGAAAAGCGGTCAATGGGAGAAGGTTCGAAACCCAAGGCGCCAATTGTTGTTGAAGTCGATACGGAG
>JANONN010000294.1:0-4506 GCA_031420835.1 Ignavibacteriales bacterium
CCATGCGGACTCCTGTTGTGGGAATCTTTGGTGCAACAGTTCCGGCGTTCGGGTTTGCCCCCTACGGTGCTCACGATGTTGTGGTCGAAACGCGCGGATTGTCTTGCCGTCCTTGCTCCAATCACGGCGGTGAACGGTGCCCCATCAAAACATTTGAATGCATGAAACAAATCACCCCTGAGAAAGTCCTTTCACGTCTGATGTATGTTTTGGAGAAAACGGCAACATCTCCGCAAAGGGCCTAAGGTCGACAGTCAGAAACCGGCTATAACGGAAGGATCATCTTTTGGGCCGACCTTTTCCCATTCATCAGATTGCAAATCAATTTCGAAAACATATAGTTAGAGTAAGGCCTTTTTTGTTGGACTGCGGCCATTGAGTTATAAGAGGTGAACAAAAATAGTCAAACGTATGTTGGATAGGTAAGAGCGATTTATGGTCAACGGAACTCACAAAGACAAGTTAGACGAGCTCCTGAAGGTTTGCAGGAAGAATCTCCGAAGCGTCGATGAGAATGTCATCACTCGTGCGTTCGAAATGAGCCTCGAAGCGCACAAGCATGATTTGCGCGCATCAGGAGAGCCATACTTCAATCACCCCTATGAAGTGGCTATGATTGTTGCACAAGAAATCCCATTGGATGATGTTTCTGTGGCGAGCGCGCTGTTGCATGATGTGATCGAAGATACCAGGTTTGAGTTGAAAGACATTCGTGCTGAGTTTGGCAATACAGTCGCAGATATTGTGGATGGCGCTACGAAGATCACCGATATCTTTCGGAGCCACGAAGTCACACAAGCAGAAAGCTACGGGAAGCTGCTCCTTTCCATGGTTGATGACATTCGCGTCATGCTGCTAAAATTTGCCGATCGTCTCCACAACATGCGAACGCTGGAGTATCTTTCCCCGGAGCAGCAGCAACGGCTCGCAAAGGAGACGCTTGAGATCTATGCGCCGTTTGCTCATCGGTTTGGATTAGCGAAAGTGAAGTGGGAACTGGAGGATCTTTCCTTCAAATACCTTTTTCACAAGGAATACGGCGAGCTGGCGCGCCAACTAAAATCAAGAAGACGCGAGAGAGAGAGCTACATCAAGAGATTTGTTGCGCCGATCGAAAAGCGGATGACTGAAGAGGGAATGAAATTCGATGTTGAGGGCCGTCCCAAGCATCTGTACAGTATCTATCAAAAAATGGTGAAGCGCACAAAGCCATTGGATGAGATCTACGATTTGTTTGCCGTTCGTTTCATTATTGACACCGACGATAAGAACGACTGCTTCATTATCTATGGGATAGTTTCAGAGCTTTACAAACCTATCCCCGAGCGGTTCAAAAACTATATCTCAGTTCCGAAGAAGAATGGTTATCAGTCAATTCACGCGACGGTCGTGGGACCAGAAGGGAAATTGGTGGAGGTTCAGATCAGGACAAAGGGAATGCATGAGATAGCGGAGAAGGGAGTCGCAGCGCATTGGATTTACAAAGAGAGCAAGTCTTCATTAGACAAGGAACTTGCGAGTTGGGTGAGCTGGGTTCGAGAGATCTTCGAGCAAAAGAACGAAGAAACTCCCAGAGAGCTGTTGGAAAGTTTTAAGCTGAACCTCTACCAGAATGAGATATACGTGTTCACGCCAAAAGGAGACCTACGGATTTTACCCCGTGGGGCTACCCCGATTGATTTTGCATTTGAGATACACTCGAACATCGGTCGCCATTGTCTCGGTGCAAAAGTGAATGGTCGTATTGTCCCGCTCAATGCACAATTGAGAAGTGGTGACCAAGTGGAGATTATCACGTCTAAGAATCAAACACCGAACCCTGATTGGGAGAAGTTTGTTATTACCCATAAAGCGAAATCGCAGATTCGAAAATGGACGAGAGATGAGGTTCGGAAAAAAGCGGAGCAAGGAAAAGAATTGTGGGAAAAGAAACTGAAGCGGCATAAGCTCCGAATCAATGAGGATGAGCTCCTCAAAGTAGTGCACGATCTGAAACTTGCAAATCTTCAGAGCTTCTACGTTGGAATTGCGGACCTGCGTTTTGATCCCGATGGAGTTGTCGAACAGCTTGTTGCTTATGGGAAACACAAGGGTGCTGCAGGACAGAAGAGTGTCGAGGACTCAGAGTCTCTCTTCTCAAAGTTTGTGAGCACTGCACGTGAAGTTGCGAGCGGCATTTCGATGTTCGGTTCGAGCGACAGCTTCATGCATCAATATGCGAAATGCTGTAATCCAATTCCGGGCGATCCGATTGTCGGATTTGTGACTGTAGGCGAGGGGATCCGCATTCATCGGAAAGACTGTAAGAACGTCATCACGTTTCGACTTGCGGAGAGCGAACGTTTGGTTGATGTCGGATGGCCGACATCGAATGGGAGTGAGTTTCTTGGGGCCGTGCATATCACGGGGAAGGATCGGCCGGGTTTGTTAAGCGATGTAACGCACGCAATTTCGACGCTGCAGAACACAAACATTCGGAGCGTTAACGTTGATTCCAAAGGAGCTTTATTCGATGGCCAGATCATTCTCTACGTCAGAAATACGGAACACCTTGCGCGTCTCATAGACCGCATTCGTAAAGTGGAAGGAATCACTGAAGTAGAGAGGTTCTTGGGTTGATTGGCGCTAAAGGAGCTGAACACGTGGGCCGAACATTTACAAAAAGAGACATTGCCAAACAAGTTGCCGGACAAATGAACCAGCCAGTGGCTGTTGCACTTCGGTGGGTTGATCATGTCTTTACGTCATTGCGAGAGACGATGATGCGGGATGAAGAGAATCTCCGCATCGAAGTCAGGGATTTCGGCGTGTTTGAAGTAAAACAAACAAAATCAAAGCCGAAGGCACGGAACCCCAAAACGGGAGAAACAATTTATGTACCTCCACATCGCAAATCGCACTTTAAGCCGGGGAAACTTCTCAAAGAATATTTCTCGCGTCCCTTGAACGGATCTCAGAATCTAAGGACAAAGAAGTGATTGAGGAAAAAAGAATTCTAGGGATTGATTACGGAACGAGACGCATCGGCGTTTCGATCAGCGATCCTTTGGGGATTACGGCGCAGGCGTTGGAATCGGTCGTGAACAACGATCAAGGTCTAAAGAGACTCCACGCGATCATAACGGATCAGAAAGTGAGCCTCATCGTTGTGGGGATGCCATTGAACCTGAAAGGAGAACGGGCACAGAAGGCGAAAGAAGTGGAGACATTTATCGAGCGAGTAAATAAGGAAACCGATGTCGAAATCGTCACATGGGACGAGCGTTTTACGACGACAATTGCTCAGCAAACGCTCATTCAGATGGGCGCAAGCCGAAAAGACCGTCGCGACCGTGGCCGGGTGGATGCAATGGCAGCGGCGATTATTCTACAAGGATTTCTCGATAGTACAAAACGATCCATAAGTTGCTGAATGATGGAAGACCAGTCGCAATCCGAATTTCAGCCGGTGGTGAAGCACCACATTCTTGCTAGCGTTGCTCGTTGGATCAAGAATCACAAAATCATTTCTGTTACCATTTGTTTTGTTCTTATTCTTCTATTCGAGCTTCTCACACTTCCGTTCGGTGAGGTCAACAGACTTCGGACCGTCAATCCGACCGAGACTGCGTTTATGCGCGAACATGCGGAGTCTTCGAGATTAAAGGGGAAGGCTCCCCGCATCAATCAACAATGGGTGCCTCTCTCAAAGATCTCACGAGACGTTATCAATGCGGTGATTGTGGCTGAGGATGGAAGATTCTGGAACCATGGTGGATTTGATTGGTTTGAGTTCAAAGAGTCGTTTCAGAGAAACATTGCTGAGGGAAGGGCTGCCCGTGGTGGAAGCACCATCACTCAGCAACTCGCCAAAAATCTCTTCTTGAGTTCTTCAAAGAACCCGCTTCGCAAACTGAGGGAATGGGTCTTGACATGGTGGATGGAACGCAAGCTGACGAAGGCACGCATTCTCGAGATCTATCTCAACGTCATCGAGTGGGGAGATGGGATGTATGGAATCGAAACTGCCGCACAATCATACTTTGGGAAATCGGCTGCTGAAATAGGAAGGGACGATGCTGCACGATTGGCTGCAGTCATACCGAGTCCGAAACGTAGCCGCCCGGACTCGGAGTCAAGCTACATCGAACGTCGCGCGCGGATGATTCTTTCGAGAATGGCTGCTCGCGGAATGTAAGGAATGACATGACGTACCGAGATATTTTTGAAATGCTAAAGGAGGGTGAGGGCTTTCAGTTGGAGTTTAAGAGGAAAGTTCCAAGCGAGAAGAAAGTCGCAAGAACTCTTATCGCGTTCGCCAATACAAAGGGAGGAACTATCCTCTTTGGCATTGATGACGATAAAACTATTGTTGGTGTTGAGAGCGAAAAAATCGAAGTGGAGCTAATCGGGCACGCCGGCTCGTATCTTTGCGACCCGCCCATCGAGCTATCGATCGAGATTGTTCCCTATAAAAGAAAAGACATTATTGCTGTGAAAGTGGAGGAGAGTAGCGAGAAGCCCCAT
>JANONN010000295.1:0-2551 GCA_031420835.1 Ignavibacteriales bacterium
CAGGCTGGACGTTACAGAAGAGCGCGATCTTCTCCCTTAGTTCTTTTGAGAGCGGTTTCTCGGATCGGCAGATCAGCACATCCGGTTGCACGCCAATTTCAAGAAGCGTTTTGACACTGTGCTGTGTCGGTTTTGTTTTCAACTCGCCGGCAGAGCGGATATAGGGAACGAGCGTGACATGGATGTTCAGCGCATTCCGGTGCCCCACCTGCAACCTGAACTGACGAATCGCTTCAAGAAAGGGCAAGCTCTCGATATCACCGACCGTCCCGCCGACCTCGGTGATTATAACATCATACTTGCCGGATGAGGCGACAGCCAATAACCTCCGCTTGATTTCATCTGTGATATGCGGGATAACTTGAACCGTTGCGCCGAGATAATCTCCTCGTCGTTCTTTTGAGATCACTTCGTAGTAGATCTGTCCCGTCGTCGCATTGTTCTGTCTCGTCATGCTGATGTCGAGGAATCGTTCGTAGTGTCCCAGATCCAGATCCGTCTCTGCGCCGTCGTCCGTCACGTACACTTCGCCGTGTTGAAACGGGTTCATTGTACCGGGATCCACATTAATGTACGGATCGAACTTCTGGATGGTCACCCGAAGTCCGCGCGCCTTCAACAAGAGACCGAGCGACGCTGCGGCAATCCCTTTGCCAAGCGATGAGACAACGCCTCCGGTGATGAAAATGTGCTTTACATGATTACGGGCCATAAAGACTCAAGGGTGAACAAAACGTGAATGATTCTAATCAGCCGGAGGCTGATAAGCCTTTGGCTTATGTTTCCGGTCTCCTTTTCCAACGCTTACCAGTGACTCAGGAGCAACAATTCCACCAGAGATGGCGAGCTTCAACCCATCCTCCACGGAAATGTCGAGCACCTGAACACTTTTTCTTGGGACGATGATCATGACTCCAGACGTCGGATTTGGCGGATGAGGAAAATACACTGTGACAACATCCATATCCCCCTTACCCGATTTCTTCAGGCGAAGGTCATTCGTCACGAATCCGATCGAATAAATGCCGATGCGCGGGTACTCAACGAGAACTACTTCCTTGAAGCTCTTTCCTTTCTCTCCACCGGGAAATGCAACGATGATCCCCTTGATGCTCGTGTAGATGGATCGCGCAAACGGTAGTCGCGACATGACAACATCAATTCGATGGAGAAGGATCTTTCCGATGAGATTGCGAGACATGATGCCAATGAGGAGCACGAGAAGAATCATCGTCAACAAACCTAACCCGGGGAACCCAAGACCGAACCGCGCCAGGATGGGTGAGATTATTTGATCGAGTCCCATGAATAGGAGATCAAGGAGCCACACCGTCAAAGCAATGGGCACGGTGAAGACAAGTCCGCGTATAAACGTCTGGCGAATCCATTTCCAAGAAGTTTTCATTTCGCACTCACTTGTTATTGTGACTGACGGAGGATTTCAACGACCTTGTCAACATCCTCCTTCGTATCAACAGGAATACTATCGAAGGTTGTGATTCCGACCTTGATCTTGGCGCCGCTTTCGAGGATGCGAAGTTGCTCAAGGCGTTCTGATTTCTCCAGTGTTCCTTCAGGCATTGTCGCATACCTGCGCAAGAACGGCCGACGATAGACATAAATGCCGAAATGTTTGTAGAACGTCGCACACTGTAGCCAGCGCTTCTGATCTGCTTCATCTCGAACAAATGGAATGGTGGATCGGGAGAAGTACAGAGCGAAGCTGTTTTGATCCATCACAACTTTGACGACATTGGGATTGACGAGGTCGTCGAGTGATTCGATCTTCTTCGCAAGCGTTCCGACTTCGGCGTCGCGACTATCGAGAAGCAGTTGCACGCCTTGATCAATCATCTCCGGAGCGATCAATGGTTCATCCCCCTGCACATTCACGAAAATATCGCCATCCATCATTTCAGCAACTGCCGCAACGCGATCGCTTCCACTTTTGATCTCCGGCGATGTCATGAGATATTCGCCGCCAAAGGACTTCACCGCTTGAGCGATCCGATCGTCATCAGTGGCAACAACCACGCGACTGAGTAAGCGCGATTTGCGAGCTTGCTCATACACCCGCTGCACCATTGTTTTGCCCAGCAGATCTACCAACGGCTTTGCAGGCAGTCGCTGCGACGCATATCGTGAAGTAATGACTCCGATGATGTTCATTTGTTATTTCGTGTGTTCATTGGATGACTACAAAGCTCAATCGCGGAGATGCCGAGTGCGCGGTGAATCGCAGACCGTTCTTTCCTTACTCCGCGTTCCTTTGCGGCGTCAGCGTCTCTGTGTTGAAACTTCAAGAGATACCAATTCCCGTCAAAGATTATTGACAACTCTCCGAACTCCCTTTGAGAGCTGCTCAACATGAAAATTGATGAGCAACCCCAAGCGTTTGTCCAAAAGTCGAACATATGTCAGAATCTGAGCATACATTACCGGCGGAACGATCTCAATTGCTTTAAGATCGACGACAACCTTTCCTTCGACCAGAAAATCCAAACGATAGCCACAGTCCAACTTGACGTTTCTATAAACGAGCGGTACGGGC
>JANONN010000296.1:0-3056 GCA_031420835.1 Ignavibacteriales bacterium
GTCCGAGGCGGCACGTCTCGCTACTCTTTCTCCGCACCGGAATATTGTAGAGATCGAAGCCTTCACTACAACGGAACTTGGCACGGGCATTCTCATGCAGTACTACCCGTCAAATTTGCGTGACCTTATACGTAACAGACCGAACTTAGATGTTGTGCTCTCGACGGCGGTGCAGATGGCACAAGGTCTTCAGCACCTTCATGGGCATGGTATTCTTCACCTTGATCTCAAACCGGAAAATGTACTGCTGGCGTCGGACGGAACACCAGCACTCTCAGACTTTGGAATTTCCAAAGTTGTTGAAAGACCCGATCTCAAGAAAAATACCACACTCGAAGTCGCCCTGCCAACTATTTCTGGAACCTTGAAGTATATGGCACCTGAACAGCTTTTATCAACCGTTGTCTCGGTAAAGACCGATGTATTCGCATTCGGTGTAATTCTTTATGAGGCAGTAACAGGACATCACCCCTTCAGTGGAGACATCATCCAGGAATATGCGAGTAGCTTGTTATACTCGCCGGTCAATTTCTCGGAGTCTGAACGACTCAAGCTTCCAAGCTGGCTACGGAACCTTATCATTCAAACTCTTGATAAATCTCCTGCTAACCGTCCCATGCCTGCTGAGATCACCGAAATCATGAACATCCACAAGTGTGTCTTCTCCCAACGCATTGAAGACGGAGATCGAATCATCAGAGATATCAACCGCGCAGGAGCATTGAGTGCAGTCGGAGACAATCAGGGTGCTCTGTCACTCCTGCTGGATGCAATTTCAAGAGATCCCTGGAACCTGACGGCGCGAATTAATGTGGCTGAAGTGTACTTCGCCATGGGCAATATTAACAAAGCCATTGAGTGTGGGCAAATTGCTTGTGAACTTATACCTTGGTGCCCTGGACACGCGGATTCAGAACAAGTCATTTACCTCAACCTGTCTCTTTATCTGATGACACAGGATCCAAAACGATCATACTTACTTACGAAAAATGCCATTGATTTATATCCCAAAAACTGGGAGTTGCTGCACAACCACGCAGAGTCATGCCGGTTGATTGGCATTGACTCACCATGCACCACCCTTACAACAATAGAGGAAGGAATTTCCTGCGCCGAGAGGGCGCTTGCTTTGAGCCCAAAAGATGAGTCGCTTCGAATCACGTATGCTGGCCTTTTGCGGCTGGGCAAGCATCGTGAACGCTTCATCCCGTATCTAGAAGAGTTAATGAAAGAAGTTGGCGAACACAGCGTTCCGGCGCGATTACTTTTTCTGGAAGCACATCTCGATGAGGGTAATCTAGACTTCGTAGAAAAACAAATCCAAGAACTTTCCGAATTTAAAGCGTTCAATGGCTTACTTGAAGGTGTGAAGAGACGAGCAGTGGAATTGCGACAATACAAAATGAATAGATAGGGCTACCAATTCAATGCAAATAATTCTCACCGTCATAGCTGGTCCTCAGAAAGGCAAAAAGTTCGAGTTCGCTGAACCGGACAATTTTTTGCTTGGGCGCGACAACGCGGGCAGCAAAGCCCATTTCCGTCTGAACAACGACGATACTCAAGTTTCCCGGAACCATTTTCTTCTTGAAATAAATCCACCTGATTGTTTCATCCGCGACGCTGGTAGTTTGAACGGCACCTTCATTGTCAGGCCGTCCGGCAAACAAGTTTATTTCCTCACAGGCCGCATGGATGATAAATCGGAATACTCCAACCGAGCGGCGCGGCTGAAGGATGAGCTTGGCTACACTGCATTTCAGAAGTTTGATGAGCGGATACAATTAGCAGATCAAGATGTCATCCGCGTCGGACAGACAGCTATCATGGTAGAGGTCACGGCAGCGGTTTCAAAACAAAAATCTGATCGTAAAGCGGATGAGGCTGACTTCACCCAGTGCATCGAATGCGGCAGCCAGATGGCGAATCCGGCACAGCAGAAACGGCCTGATCTATTATGCGTCGATGATTTCGTCTGTCGCAAATGCCGTGCACAGCATGAACAGGCCCGCCAACCGGTCCCTGAAGTGCGTTGTTACGAATGCGGCTACGATGTTACTTCCTTCGCGGATGCTGACGGTAAAGCTGATGAACTGAAGCATATCGCCTTGTATCTCTGTCCATCCTGCGCCGATAAGAGTGTCAGCGGCCAACTCCCTGTTAATCGAATCAAAGACTATCGCTTGGTCAAGCCTTTGGGGGAAGGTGGTTTCGGTCTGGTTTTCCTCGCGCGACATGAGAAAACCGGACGAGCCGTTGCTCTGAAAGTAACCAAAGAGGTCATCAAGCAGGACCAGAGCCTTGTGAAGCGATTCAAGCGCGAAGTCGCGATCATGCAGCGCTTCCAGCATCCTAATCTGGTCAGGCTTTATGATGAAGGGATTGCGGATACCGGTAACTACTATTTTGCATCAGAGTTTCTGCCGGCGGGATGCCTTGTGGATTACACATATCGCAATTTTGATGGTATCCTGCCAATCGAAAAGGCTTGCCAGATATACAGCCAGGCGCTGGAAGGTTTGGCCCACTTACATAGCAAAGGATATGTCCACCGGGACATCAAGCCTGAGAATATACTCCTTACCAAGGACAACAAAGGAAAGCGTATTGCCAAGCTGGGTGATTTCGGACTTGCAAAGAATTATCTTGTTCACGGCGGAACGCTGACGGGAGTAAACGAATGGATGGGGACTATCATGTTCTCTCCACCCGAACAAATTCTTGATTTCAAACACGCTAATGCAGTTTCTGATATTTACGCTATGGGCATCGCCTTCTATTACTCGGTGACTGGTATGTTTCCTTATGATTTTCCCAGTAGGAAGGTTTGTGATGAGATGAGACGCCGTGGCCAGCAGCCCCGTGATCCAATTGCATTTATTCTCGGTGACGACAAGCCGAAACCGATTGAGACGCGCTTGCCGGGGATTAACAAGAATGTGGCGCGGTTTATCAATGCGGCGATTGAAAAGGATCCGAGTAAAAGACCGTCGTCAGCGCAAAGTTTCGCGAAGGCGCTGGAGGGATGATATTACTCCGCAGTTGTCCCCCGCTGG
>JANONN010000297.1:0-4851 GCA_031420835.1 Ignavibacteriales bacterium
GACCGCATCTCATCTTCCGAATAGATGGTCCCAGTTGGATTCCCCGGACTGCAAATGAGAATACCTCGTGTCTTCGAGTTGATGTAGGGCTCGATGACCTCCGCTGCCGGAAGATGAAAGCCGTTGTGAATGGAGAGGGGCACTGCACGTAGCCGCACATTAGCGATGGAAGCGAAGCCATTGTAATTGGTGTAGAATGGCTCGAAGACGATAATCTCTTCGTCCGTGTCGCAGATCGCGCACATTGCGAAGATAATAGCTTCGGAACCACCGGTCGTCACCACCATTTCGCGCTCATCAAATTCGATTCCGCGATGGCGGAAGTAGTTCTTCCATGCTGTCAGAGCAGGCGGCAATCCATTTGAAGGTGCGTAGGCAATCGTTTGCTGATCGAAGGAATGAATTGCATCAAACACCGCCCTGGGGGTTGGAAGGTCGGGCTGTCCGATGTTAAGATGATACACTTTGATCCCTTGCTTCTTGCGTGCCACAGCCAGTGAGGCTAACTTCCGCAGCGGCGAGGCTTGCATCGCTTTTGCGCGGGCAGAGATGGTGAGTTTTACTTCGATATCTTCAAGTTCCATATTTGGTCCGTGTCTGCATGAAACGTCGTCACTGTAACTTGTTCACACTCCCATGATGACTCCCAAGGTAATCGGCGTTCCGGCGTCCATCCGCTTTGAACAGTACTGTAGCAAACTGTTCGGGATCAAACAACTGATTGGCAACGTCGTACATATCTTCTTGATTTACGGCGTCAATCTGGTTGATGATCCAATCGAGCGATTTCAATTCCTTGAAGTACAACTCGGAACTTCCCAGCCGCATCATGCGATTCGGAATGCTTTCCAAACTCAGCATCATGCTCCCCTTCAGTTGAGCCTGCGTGCGTCTTAGCTCAGCGCTTGAGACTTCCTTTTCCTTCAGCTTCTTCAATTCCTTCCAGATCAGATCCAGCGAAGGCTCAATATTCTGATTGTCTGTGCCGATGTAAACCCCAAATGAACCCGTATCGCTCAATAGATTGGCAAAGCTGTAAACTGAGTACGCCAAGCCTCGCCGTTCACGGAGTGACTGAAAGAGACGCGAACTCATGCCATCGCCAAGGAGCGTGTTCAAGACCAGCAGCGGGTAACGGTATTTGCTCTTGATCGAGAAAGCGTTGGTGCCCATGCAAAGATGGGATTGTTGAATTGGTTTTTCGTATTCTAACCGTCCGACTTTCCGAGTGCGGGGCTTCTCTCTTCCCTGATGTTTGGCATTCGATCCATTCAGTCCCGTTTTGAGATGCTTTTGAGCAAGAGCGACGATTTCATCGTGTTTCAATCTCCCTGAAGCGGCAAGAACGATGTTCGATGGGACGTACTGACGATGATGAAATTCCGCCAACTGGGAGTGGGTGAACGATCTCAGATTCCGTTCTGTCCCGATGATCGGAAATCCAAGCGGGTGTTCGCCGTAGAGCGACTTTTCAAGATAGTCGTGGATGATATCATCCGGGTCGTCTTCAGCATTTTTCAGCTCTTCGATCACGACTCCCTTTTCCTTTTCCAGATCCTTTTGCGGGAAGGTTGGATTTAACGCAAGGTCTGAAACAACATCTATGGCAAGCTCGGTGTGCTCATCCAGAACACGGGCGTAGTAGCATGTGTGCTCCTTCCCCGTAAAGGCATTCAAATACCCTCCAACGGATTCGAGGCTTCGGGATATTTCGGTCAAGGAGCGTTTTGTCGTTCCTTTGAAGACCATGTGCTCGATAAAATGCGAAATCCCATTATTCCGGTCGGTCTCGTCCCGGGAGCCATTCGCTATCCAGACTCCAACCGAAATCGAGCGCACGTACGGGATCTCTTCCGTCACGACCCGGATGCCGTTATCGAGAATTGTCTTTCGGTAGGTCGAATTGGTTTTCTGCACCAACTCTTCCTGTGACGGGATGGGGAGCTTTGAAGAGGTTCTTGACTTCATTCGTTATGCAGGACTGTTTACGGTGTGAATTTCTATAAATCCAGAGAAAAGGTAGCTTCTTTTTGCAGGAGAATCAAGAAAAGAAACCGTCGCGTGCGTTACAGATGTCGTTTCCCTTGTAGCAGCATTTTGATTTTCGATACTACCATATCAATGGCAACGTCGTTGTCCGCGCCGCGTGGGATGATCACGTCTGCCCAGTGCTTGCTTGGTTCGACGAATTCGAGATGCATCGGCTTGACCGTTGCGGTATATTGTTCGATGACCGAATCTAACGAACGACCACGTTTGATAATGTCGCGGCGAGTGCGTCGGATAAATCGTTCATCAGCATCCGTGTCAATAAAAATCTTGATGTCGAACAAGTCGCGCAGCTCTCGATCAACGAAAATAAGAATCCCTTCAACAATGATGATGTCTCGAGGTTCAAGCTGGAGAGTCTCACTTAAACGTCTGTGCGTTGTGAAATTGTAGATCGGTTGATCAACCGATTTCCCGTCCCGCAATTCTCTGATGTGCCGGACAAGCAGGCCGGTCTCGAGCGAATCGGGGTGATCGAAATTGATCTTGTCAGGTGTAAGCCCGCCATGCGCAGACAGATCTTTGTAGTACGAGTCGTGCTGGATAACAACGACCCGCTCTTTGTCGAGTGATTCGACGATCTTGTTCGTAACGCTCGTTTTGCCCGAACCCGTCCCACCAGCAATACCGATAACAAGTGAACTCATGTTCTCTTTTTCTCTTTGTTTGTGGAAAAAGGATGTTTGAATATAGGAGAATGATGAAGATTAAGCAACGCAAACTCATTGAAAAAGAAGGGTTTATTTCCCATTTTGATGCACCATGATCGGCGAATCCTTCCATGAAGCTCTCATCACTCTTGCAACTCTTTTCTATTCCATTGTCATGATTGGATTGATCGTTGGATTGCGGAGAATTCGTCGGCCTTATAGTCGTCGCACCCCCTTTGTCTCCATCATTGTGGCCGCAAGAAATGAAGAGGAGAACCTTGACCGTCTCCTTTCACAATTGACGCAACAATCGTATCCAAAGTACGAGATCATCATTGCGAACGATCGGTCTGAGGATCGCACGAAGAGCATCATTGCGAAATGGCAGAAACGGAACCGAAGAATCAAGAGAGTTGACATCAGGCAAACCCCGGATGGATGGGCACCGAAGAAACATGCGCTCCGCTCCGCCATTCAGCGCTCGAAGGGAGAAATTCTCTGCTTTACTGATGCCGACTGCGTTCCCCCGCTAACGTGGGTGGACGGACTTGTTCGGTATTTCGATGCAAAGGTCGGATTGGTCGCCGGCTATTCCCCTTATGATGAATCACTGCTTCCAGACAATCATGACAGAAGCTCATTCGGGCGAAGGCTTCTGCATCAGTTCATTCGCTATGAGGAATTCAAAGGCGCGTTGTGGTCGGCCGGCTCGATTGCATTGCGAAGAGCGTGGCTCTGCACGGGGCGTAATCTCGCCTATCGGCGCAAAGTCTTTGACGATGTGGATGGATTCGAGCGGATCAAGCATTCAACAAGCGGGGATGATGATCTTTTCCTTCAACTCGTTCGACGCTCGACACGGTGGGACATTGCCTACACTACATCTGACTCAACGCATGTGCCGACTGCGCCACCGATGGACTTTCGTTCGTTCCTCCAACAGCGAATACGACATTTTTCCGCCGGAAAGTATTTTTCTTTCCCTATGAAGCTGTTCTTTGCTTCATTTCATCTCAGCAATCTGTTGATATTCTTCTATTTCATGCTGTGGCTCCTCATGCCAGGATTGAGTTATATGTTTCTCGCCGCATTTGCCATCAAACTATTCGTGGATATGGTGTTCCTTCTTGTCGGTGGACATACCTTGGGACAAAGAAACCTCAATCCGTCTTTCTTGATGATGGAGATCCTTTACATCCTCTACAACACATTCATCGGGCCGCTCGGATTTGTTCGACGCTTCGAATGGAAGCCGGGACTGAAACCGTGAACAAACGTCCTCGCCTGTCACTTAAAACTTCCGGATTGCAGACAGCCCTGCGAGTTATTGTTGGGCTTGTTCTATTAATCAGCCTGATCGTTTTCCTTGACGTAAAACAGCTGCTTGTTGCGTTTTCTTCAGCTCGATATGACTATCTCATTGCCGGAACGCTCTTTGCCTTTCTCAATATTGGCAGTCAAGTTGTTAAATGGAAATATTTGCTTCAGCTAATGATACCGAACGTGTCGTGGAAAGTCGCAACAGTGTCCGTACTCTTCGGGAACTCCGTCGGAAGCGCTACGCCTGGACACGTTGGCGAGTTCGTTGGACGCGCGCTGAGAGTTTCGCATGATTCGCCAATTCAGGTAGTGGGTCTCGCTATCCTCGATCGAAGCCAGAACATGTTTGCGATCACGATTGGAGCTATCGCCGTGTTGCCTGTATTTAGTTTCTTAGCAGCCACCACAGCGCTATTGCTATCAATCGCTCTCGGCGTGCTCGTCCTTGCAATTGGTATTGTGGGGATTCGCTTTGTCTCTAACATTGACGTTACGTCAATCCGATTCAATTGGCTTCAGAATGCGCTTCGTGCCTTGACGCTACTCAAGCCCTTTCATTGGGTGGTCACATTCGGATGGTCATTCATATTCTATGCTGTGATTCTCGTCCAGATGTTTCTTTTTCTTCTTGCCTTCGAAGATGTGACACTCGTGGACGCGATAGCGGGATTTGCGATGAGCTTATTCACGAAATCGTTTCTGCCCATCTCTTTTGGCGACCTCGGCGTTCGAGAAGCGACCTCGGTGTATTTCTACTCGTTCCTCGGAGTCGGATCGGCAGCAGCATTCAATGCCGCATTTCTGATGTTTGTTGTGAATATTCTTCTGCCAG
>JANONN010000298.1:0-4326 GCA_031420835.1 Ignavibacteriales bacterium
ATCGGCGATCCGACCTACAAGAAAAACTACTTTTTCAGTGAGAACTAACTACGTAGTCTCAGGCGATAAAAGCACGAGCAATACTCCTGTCAAGGAACTTAATCTATGAATACCGGTCAAATGATGCTGGTTATCGGAGCGTTTGCGATGCTTTCGCTCCTTACGTTGAGCATCAACGCGACTATTATCACTACTCTCTCACTCACTGCAGAGTCGGAAATGATTCTCAATGCACATGCGTTTAGCCAAAGCATGCTGGACGAGATCCTGACCCGGAGTTTCGACGAAAATACTACAGGTACCAAAAGAGTATACAACTTTTCTGAGCTTACCCCTTATGGTTCCTTCGGCTGGAACGGACTTCAAGAAAGAATCAACTACGTTGACACAACGTTCGACTCAAGAAGAAAATTTGACGACATCGACGACTATCAGGGGTATAAGCGAAAGGTGAAGAACGCTCTCGGCTGGACGTTTAATGTCATAGACTCCGTGCATTACGTCAGAGAGCATAGAGACAGTGCGGATGTCATCAGTACTTCCCCAACGTTTTACAAGCGCATCTCGGTATATGTCTATAACGACATGCTTCCGAAGAAAGCCAACGGGGATGTGGTTCCGCTGGTGATGAAAGATATCTCTGTGTATCGAAGATTTTTTTAGGAGATGAAGTATGGCAACGATGCTTGATATGGTTGGTTCGGTGGTTATTTTTGGAATCCTCGCCGTCACCATTGCGCGAGTGCAGGTCAACATCCAAAACGCGATGTACGAGAACTCCGCCAGTCTTATTGCGCAATCGAACGCGACGCAATTAGCCAGGCAAATGGAGTTCGATCTCACAAAAATTGGCTACGGTGTGCCGTCAGGTCAACAAAAGATCCTCGACGCCGACACGGCCGAAATTCGTTTCAAGGCAGATCTGCAGAACAATAAAACGGTTCACACTGTGCGGTACAGGACGGGCACGGTCAGTGAAGCGACAGAAACGATCAACCCTACGGACTTTCCGCTGAAACGGAACGATAATAGCGGCGAGATCGTTCAACAATGGGGTTTGGTTCGCTTTCGGTTCTGGTATTACGATTCGCTTCACAACTTGATCACCACCCCTGTTACACATGCTGACTCACTAAAGAAGATCTACTCCATCAATACACTGTTTGTTATTGAAGCTCGTGAACCGGGAAGCATAACGGTGGACACAACGTATTATTCTATCACGTGGGAGAAACTCACCTACCCACGCAACCTGCGTAGCTTCTAACCGTGGAACGGAAGATTCCCGCCAAATCCTTCGACAGGACTTCGACGAGCTCAGTCGAGTCGCTCAGGATGCGGGAATGACAGGAGAGGTTAGTAGCATTTCGATCTATCGGGTCAGGATGATATTTGTAACATAAACGTACTCAGCGTTTTCACGAAAAGGAGTGTGGTCTTGATATCTTGGTGACGACCCCCTGTAGTCCCCCTAAGAGGGGGACGGTTTTCATTTTCAGTTTTGAACTGAGGGAAAAAATCCTCTCCCCTCGTAGGGGAGAGTTAGAGTGGGGTCTCACGGAATTATCGTCTGTGTCCAATCAAAAACGTTCAACCAAACAGTACACTGAGTAGCGCGTTCAGTGCGCCTGCGGCGCACTTTTTTCAAACAGAGTAACTCGAAATCTTCAATTTTTAACCTCTTGATTTATTTGACGTTATAACGAGTTACTTAGGAGTTACAGCTAAACCAAGGAAACGAGGAGGGATTATGGGACGGCTTGCTCTTGTTTCGGTCACGGCGTTGGCGACGGTTTTCTCTATTATCGGGATCAATTTGCGGAACTCCGGAATTGAAGCCTCACGCGCTCAATCGGATTACATCCGATACTCCGTCGCAAGGAATATGGCGCGCGTCGCGATCAACATGCGGCTTCGTGAAATCGACAAAGACACGTCGGGCAGAACAGCCATCCTCGGAACGATCAACGGTGGTTTCAACGGTGCGACGTTCTCCACAATTGGGGATACGAGCAGTCTCGACACACTGCGTATCCAATCCGTCGGTACATATGAGGGAACAACTTACGAAATGCGCGTGAAGCTCCAGCGATTCCCCAAGCCGTTCCCAGATGTTAATGCTGCCGTTGGGATCCGCGCAAAAAACATTGACTTCAGGATTAATGGACAGGCCCTTGTTGACGGAAGAAACTACAACGCCGCAGGAACAGATACGGTCGGGTCCGGCAACAAGCCCGGAGTGACGGTCATGAATTCAGGCGACCTGACAAATGTGATGCAGGATAGCACAAAACTTCGCGGCAATCCCAACGCGAAAGTTGACACGACAATTGCAGATCCGGGTCAATACATCAACGAGTACCGATCGAATGCGGATTACTACTACGGTCCCGGGGATTACAACCAGAGTAATATTACCTGGGGATCGGCGACAAATCCGGTCATTGTTTTCTGTGAAACAGCGGACACTACCCAGACTGTTCGCTTTAGCGGAACTGTCAAAGGGTGGGGAATTCTCGTGATCGTAGGAAGCCTCACAACCACAGGGAACTTCAGTTTCTACGGCTTAACGGTCGTGCACGCGGCGAACATCAAAGTGGATGTTACGACAAGCGGAAACGCGACATTCGTGGGGGGCCTCATTATGTCCGGCGGTACCGCAAGTACCTTTACGATTAATGGTCAGGGAAACACACCGGCCTCGCTGAAGTATAGCAGTGATGCATTGTATAACGCAAGGTTCATCAGGAAACTGCTCGCCTACAGAATTGTTGACTGGTGGGAGCAATAACGGCCTCACTGCTCTTCTCGTTCTCGTTCCCACGCTCTGCGTGGGAACGCAAACCTAGGACGCTCTTTTAGTTGTGAAGGAGTTGTCGGGAATGCATGTGGGTTGGGACTCCTGAACAAAATAAGAGATTAGGAGTAGCGGCTCCACAGCACCTGCGGTGCAGTTCTTTCAGAAAGTAACTCGAAATCTTCAATTCTTAACCTTTTGATTTATTTGAGGTTACAACGAGTTACTTAGGAGTGTCTTGTGTAGCCCCTTGAAGCGGGAGTCCCTGCACCCAAGCCCCCGACAACTCCTTTGTAGCATGTGCGAATGTCGTGGCAATTTGTGGAAAACGAAAAGGCATTCCATTTCTGGAGTGCCTTTTTTGTTTCCACGCGTGCAGTAACCCTATCGCAAATTCACACCTACTCCCAAACCTCATCACTTGGAAAGTGAAGTTCTGCAAACAACTTTGACCGCACCGTCTCCGCTGCACTATAGCCTCCGAACAGCGCAAAGCCCTTTTCGGTCAGGCTATAAACCTCGATCTTTCGGTTTATCGGATCAACCAACCAGTATTCCGACACGCCCTCCTGAGCGTAGCGCTTGAACTTAAATCCGCGATCGCGTTCTTCAGTTGACGGGGACAAGATCTCTATGACCAGATCGGGGGCGCCATTCATTTTCCTTTCATCGATGAGTGCCAGCCGAGCATTCAGCACGACAAAGAGATCAGGTTCTACAACAGTCTCATCGTCAAAGTAAATATCGAAGGGTGCAACATAGAGTTCACCCACTCGGAATTTCTTGAGATAGTTACCGAGTAGCAAGGTTAAGTTCCTCACTGCCCTTTGATGGTCTCTGCTGGGCGCAGGCGTCATGATAAGCGCTCCCCCAAAGAGTTCGTAGTGATTCCGGTCATCCGGTACCGTCTGCAAGTCCTGATAATTATATTTGACTTGAACAAGAGGCAGCATGGTGCGAGCTTTCGATTGATTCTTTCTCTTTCGACTATTCCTCTTCAACGGTGTTTGCGACCACCTCTTCGAGCGATGCCATTCCTTCCATCATTCTTTCCATCCCTGATCGTCGTAGAGTCCACATTCCATCCTTCGCCGCCTGCTCACGAACCGCATTCTCATCAACCTTTTCACCGGCGTTGAGCACGATATCCTTGATGGCCTTCGTAAAGTAGAGAGCCTCATGGATCGCAGCACGCCCTTTGTAACCGCCGCCACACTTATCGCAACCCACCGCTTCATAGAAGGTGTGCTTTGCTATTTCCTCTTCGGTGAACCCAAACTTCAAAAGGGCTTTCTTCTCCTCATCATTGATCGGTTGCTTGCAAACTTTGCAAAGCGTCCGAATGAGGCGCTGCGCAACAATGATGTTGATGGCGTAGGCAATCAAGAACGGCTCAATGCCCATCTTGTAGAGACGAGCAACGGCGCTGGGTGCGTCATTGGTGTGAAGCGTTGAGAACACCAAGTGACCCGTGTTGGCGAGCTTAATGGCCGTTTCAGCAGTGATCTTGTCGCGCATTTCACCGACGA
>JANONN010000299.1:0-2489 GCA_031420835.1 Ignavibacteriales bacterium
CGCGTGTTCGTGACGCGGACGCTTGTTCGGGATGGGTCGCACTACTTTGGCCCCTACACCGATGTCAAGACGATGCGATATGCTTTGAAGACCGTACGCGACATTTTCATGATTCGCAGTTGCAATTATGATCTCACGCCGGAGTCGATCGCGAAACAGAAGTTCAAGTTGTGTCTCGACTATCACATCAAGAAGTGTGAAGGTCCTTGCGAAGGGCTTGTTACCGCCGAGCGTTATAACAACATGATCCAGCAGGTGGCGAAGGTTCTTCGCGGAAAGACTGAATCCGTCGTCGAATCACTTGAACAGGAGATGCAGCGCCTTGCCGATGAACTCAAATTCGAAGAAGCCGCTCTGTTTCGGAATCAGGTCCGTGCGTTGCGTGTGTATAATCAAAGGCAGCGGGTGGTGGATGCACGGCAGGTGGATCGTGATATCATGGCCGTGGCAGGCAAAGGTGACGACGCTTGCGGCGTGATCTTTAAGGTAAGAGATGGCAAAGTGCTCGGCAGTAGGCATTTCTACATGTCGAATGCCGAAGGGAAATCTGAAAGCGAGCTTTTGGAGATTCTGATCGAGAGATACTACTTGGACGAAGATGATATTCCACCGGAGATTGTCCTGTCATATTTACTTGAAAGCCTGGATGTGATTACGAGATGGCTTGCCGGTCGGCGTGGCGGTCAAGTGCGATTTGAATCTCCAAAAGTTGGGGAGAAAGCGAAGCTGGTAGCAATGGTGCGCAACAACGCGCAATTCTTTCTCGATGAGCTTGAAATTCAGCGACTGAAGCGGGGCGATTTTGTGCCGCATTCCGTGAAAGCGTTGCAGCGAGACTTGCGGCTTGACTCGCCCCCGCGTCGCATCGAGTGCTTTGATGTCTCGAATATTCAGGGGAGTGATACGGTTGCCTCAATGGTTGTATTTGTGGATGCCAAACCGAAGAAAAGTGAGTATCGGAAGTTCAAAATCCGCACTGTCTCCGGACCCGATGATTTCGCCAGCATGCAAGAAGTCGTCGAGCGGCGATATACGCGCCTCCTTGCGGACGGGGAATCGCTTCCCGATCTGATCATGGTTGACGGCGGAAAGGGGCAACTCTCCAGTGCAGTGGAGATCCTTCACAAGCTCGGCATCAGTACCACACCTATCATTGGACTTGCAAAGCGCCTCGAGGAAGTTTTCGTTCCCGGCCAAAGTGAAGCCGTACAACTACCCCGCACATCCTCTGGCTTACGATTGCTTCAGCGGATTCGAGACGAAGCACATCGCTTCGCGATCAGTTATCACAGGAAGCTTCGTTCAAAGAGAATTTTGCAAACTGAACTCGATCTGGTCAAAGGTGTGGGGAAGAAGAGAGCCATCGAACTTCTTGAGGCGTTTGGTTCCGTGCAAGGAGTGAAGTTCGCCACGGAAGAACAACTCGCCGAGATTGTCGGACCGAAACTGGCGGAGAGGATCAAAGAGCATTTTGGAGAAGAGGAGGAAGTGAAGGAGAATGGGGCGCTTTGACGTTCTGTTGCCAGCAATTCTTAGCGCACAACTCTTCGACTTCGACCGTACGTAGCGCTCACTGCGCTCGTATTACGGAAGAGTTGAGGAAAAACAGTTTTTGTAGAATGTCAATCGATTGGGAAATTGACAAATCTCTTGTTATCTTGTATCAGAGTAAGCGAAACGTATAGGAGACAAATGGAATGAAACAATTCAAGATTATCGTGGAGAAACATCCTGACGGCTACGTTGCCTATCCACTCGGCGTAAAAGGTGTTGTGGTTGGCGAGGGTGACACGTACGAAGAAGCTCTCTCTGATGTCAAATCTGCGATACGCTTTCATGCCGAGAGGTTTGGGGACGAGGTCCTTGATGTCGATCCACCGATACTGGAAGCTTTCATAGCTGAAGCGGGTATTTCAGATTAATGTCCAAGTTTCCAGTCGATGCTCCAAAGCGTCGGGTTGTCAAGGCTTTTGAAATCTTGGGTTTCCGAATGATCAAGGAACGAGAACATATCTCGATGATTCGGGAGAATCCCGATGGAACGAAGACTCCGTTAACGATGCCAAATCATCCAAAGATAAAAGCATCTACACTGAGGACCATCTGTACTCAATCGGGAATTGCAAGAGATGAGTTTATCACTGCGTATGACAGGACATGAATTGGCAACATCAGTTAACAGACAGCCTTACGACACTCGCTCTATTGGGGCGAAGCCATGCCTTCAGCAGAAAAGAATTCTTGTGCTCGTTCCATGCCCCGCCTTCGCGGAACAATTAGTCGTTCTTAGGTCGGCGGGGCACGGCGTTGTTGGTGCACACGGTGCCTGTCCGCCTCAGGCGGAGTTCAGTGCAGCACAACTTGGGCGCTTAGCTCAGGTGTCTGTCCGCATTTGGCGGAGTTCAGAGCGTACGCCTCACACCCGCCTGACCGCCGCTCTTTCGGGCGATTAGCTCAGTTGGTTAGAGCGCACGGTTCACATCCGTGAG
>JANONN010000300.1:0-8085 GCA_031420835.1 Ignavibacteriales bacterium
TCTTGTCGCAGTCGGTGTGCTTATCGCACTGTTTGTCGGCATTGACGCGATATCAACAATGGAACAAGTGGCAGCAACGTAGTCTTAGATTGATCGGAGGGAAATATGGCAGCACAGATTCTTTCGGAGGCTGAGATCCAATCGCGGTTGAAAGTGCTGAGTGATTGGAAGATTCAAGGAAAAGAGATCACCAAGCAATTCCAGTTCGCGGATTTTGTCCACGCGATGGGATTTGTGAATTCTGTTGCGCTTGTCGCAGAGCGGGCGAACCACCATCCCGATATTGACGTTCGATGGAACAAAGTTACGCTGACGCTCTCCACTCACAGCGCAGGAGGATTGACCGAACAGGACTTTTCTCTCGCAACCACGATTGATGGCTTATGAGAGAGGCTCGCATTGCAAAACTGAAACAGATTCTCGAGAACGAGCCGAATGACTCCTTTTCCAGATACGCACTCGCACTGGAACATGCCGGCCTAGGAGACGATGAGGAAGCGGTTCGAATTCTAGAAGAAGTGCTTCGTCGTGATTCCTCGTACGCTCCGGCATATCATCAACTCGGTTATCTCTACGAAAACATCGGGCGTCGTTCAGACGCGCTTACCATCCTGAAGAAGGGAATCCAAGTCGCAACAGCACAGGGGGACTCGCACGCTTGCTCGGAAATGCAGGAAGCAATAGACGATCTTGAAGCGTGAACGAAAAGGCTATTGTGAATTGCGGAATGGTTCAAATGCGGAATGCAGAATTCGGAGTGCAGAATGTGGATTTAAGCGGAGTGATAGAATGATATGATTCAATAATTCACTGATGTTACGCAGATGCTCTTGTAGGAGTCGAAATCAGAAAAACTATCATGGAAAAAGCACACACCCCTCCGCCAAAGAGACGGCGGACAGGTAAATCCCCTCTCTCCTACGCACAACACCCTCGCTGCAGAGGGGACTTTTTCACGGATTGTGGGTAAGCTGTCCCCTCTCGTGTGCAAGTTCCACTTCTCCGAATCCCGCTATGAAGCGGAATCCTGGAAAGTGGGACACGTGCGTTGAGAGAGGGGAGCAGGGGTGTGTTTTCATACGATTTCACCCAGTTTGCGTAACATCAGTTACTTTTATTGATGAGCCGTTCTCAACACTCGCTGGTCCTGTTTGACATTCGTTTTTTTTTGCTTACCATGCAACCGTAACGACTCGTGGGGGCTTCCACATTCTGCCATCCCACGCAGCAGACAATGGTTGCCACCTTCAGAACATTCGCAGAGAGTATGCAGCGTCTTGGTGCCTCATCTGGACAAACCCTCTCCTCCCGTCCGCATGAACTGTTTTTTTTCGTGCGGCTCCAGTTCCATCGCCTGCTCCACGATCTTCTTCTCTTTTTAAAGGGCAACCCTAACCTGTTTCAGTGTCTTCCCTTCAAGCCCGCATCCCCAGCAGCAACAAACTCCCCTCTCCACCGGTTCAAGTTCTCAACCGTTACTCGACACTCGCGACTTACAGCATTGATCACCCCCCGAAGAAGACGCAGTTCCATCTCGGCCTTCTTCTGGGCACTCCAGCGTTCTTGTCTCTCTTCCATAAGACTCTCCAGTCCCAGTGAGATTTTCCATCATGAAACTAAGCCAGAAAACTTCTCACTTGAAACTGTGGCACATACATACGGACAACCTTCGGAACATAACGCCCACACCACTTGAGGTCACGACATGTTTACAAGGTTCCCATTATCAGCAGCGTCACAGGTCGCAGGTTTCGTAACCTCAGTCGTCGGACTTCTCGTGCTCATCGGCTGGCAGTTTGATATTGCTATCCTCAAGTCCGTTCTTCCCGGCACAGTATCAATGAAAGCAAACACAGCCGCGGCATTCCTCCTTGCCGGGCTTGCGCTTATCTTCCTGCAACGCCCGAGCACCATTGCCAACGCCCTTGTGCGGTTCTGTGCGCTCGTGATTGCGCTTGTGGGACTGCTCACGCTATGTCAATACTTCTTCGGTTTAGACTTTGGCATTGATCAAATACTTTTTACAGAACCGGTAACTTCCTTTGCAACATCACATCCCGGCAGGATGGCGCCAAACACAGCGTTGAATTTTCTCATGCTCGGAATTGTGTTTATACTGTTCACCATTCCGAAATTCACCAACAGTTTTCTTATTGAGTTTCCCATTGTCTTCTCGCTCATCATCACTATTCTCGGACTTGCCGGTTATGTGACTGGACTTGTGGAGTTGTCCGGAGCCGCTACGTTCACGCAGATGGCCGTCCATACAGGCGCCACGTTTATCATTCTGTGCATCGGGATGCTCTTCACCGCCTATGAGCGACAACGCGCGCCGATCACGATCGAACAAAAACTCTTTGCCGGGCTAACTTTCACCGCCGCGCTTATCATCTTCATCTCAGTACTCTCTGTTTCAGGCATTACGTCTCTCGTTCAGGCAAGTCGTGGGGTCGAGCATACACAGCAAGTAATGAATCAACTTGGCCTTGTTCTCTCTCATGTTCTGGAAATTCAATCGGGTGATCGGGGTTTCCTGCTTTCCGGAGATGACAAATATCTTGTGGCTCGTGGAAAAGCTTCTGTTAATCTCCCTACCCTCATAGACTCTCTTCGCACACAAATCAGAAATAATCCGCGGCTATTGGATAAAATTTCGTCGCTCAACCGGTTAGTTGAAGATCGCATTGTATTCTCCGACCACTTAGTCTCCATAAGAAGAACTGATGGTGAAGAAAAAGCGCATCTGCTCTTTGCAACCGGCAAAGGAGAAGCGATCACCGATAGCATCCGCGTTATGATTGCGCAAATGATTGCAGAAGAAGGCCGGCTTTTGCAAACGAGAAGTGAAGATGAAGCTCATCAGGCAAACCGGACCCAACTCGTTATTTATCTCAGCCTTGTAGTGCAGGTGCTATTGCTGGCATTCATCTTTTTTGTCGTGAATAGAGATGTGACGGGACGGAGAAAGGCAGAAGAAGCATTGAAGGATAACGAACAACGGCTCGCACTTGCCCTCGAATCAGGTCAAATGGGAGCGTGGGATCTTGACCTCATCCACGACACGGCTGTCCGATCGTTGAAGCATGACCAGATTTTTGGCTATGATTCTCTCCTCCCCCAATGGGGAGCCGAGATATTCATGAAGCACGTTGTTCCGGACGATCGAGAGCACGTTCAGGAAAAATTTCAGGAGGCATTTGCCAACGGGAATCTTTTTTTTGAATGCCGAATCATGAGGCCGGACAAATCTCTTCGTTGGATCGCTGCCCAGGGACGCGCATATTACAATGAAGAAAGAACGCCGGTGAGAATGATGGGTGTGGTGAGTGATATTACGGAACGCAAAGATGCGGAGACAGTGCTTCATCGCCTGAATGTCCAATTGGATGCAACTAACAGAGAACTTGAAGCCTTCAGCTATTCTGTCTCGCACGATTTGCGCGCGCCGCTGCGGAGTCTCGACGGGTTCAGCCAGGCGTTATTGGAGGACTACGCGAAGATATTGGACGAGACAGGCAAAGACTATCTCAGGCGTGTGCGTGACGCGAGCCAACGTATGGCGCAACTCATCGACGATATGTTGAATTTGTCCCGTGTAACCCGTGCTGAGATGCGGCGTGAAGTAGTCAACCTCAGCCAAATGGCACGGGCGGTCGCCGCCGAACTTCGGAAGACTCAACCAGAGAGGCGCGTAGAGTTTCACATTACTGAAGGCATCGTGACGAATGGAGATGCGCGGTTGTTGCGTGTGGTGATGGACAACCTTCTTGGGAACGCGTGGAAATTTACCGGAAAACACCCGACCGCAACGATAGAATTAGGTATGATACAGAACGATGGACGACAAACATATTTTGTGCGCGACGATGGCGCCGGCTTCGATATGAAGTATGCAGGCAAGCTCTTCGGCGCATTCCAGCGTCTTCATGCGTTGACAGACTTTCCCGGCACGGGCATCGGCCTTACAACCGTCCAGCGCATCATTCACCGTCACGGCGGACGTGTCTGGGCAGAAAGTAACGTAGAACAAGGAACAATATTTTATTTCACACTTTCATAGGAGAAACTTATGTCACATAAAATCATTTTGCTGGTAGAAGACAATCCCGACGACGAAGCGTTGACGATCCGCGCGCTCAGGCAGAATAACATCGTGAATGAAATCGTGGTTGCGCGCGATGGCGTTGAAGCATTAGATTACCTGTTCGGCACAGGGGCGCATACAGGACGAGATCTGAGTATTATGCCGCAAGTCATCTTGCTCGATCTCAAGTTGCCCAAGATCGATGGTCTGGAGGTCCTGCGTCGTCTGCGCGCCGATCCCCGCACGGCACACCTTCCCGTCGTTATCCTTACATCATCGAAGGAGGAACGGGATGTGATGAACGGCTATAAGCTCGGCGCCAACAGCTACATCCACAAGCCGGTCGATTTCATTCAGTTCACCGAGGCGGTGAAGCAGTTGAAGCTCTACTGGCTCGTGCTGAATGAGCCACTACCGAAGAACGGAGGATGACGTGAAAAAGAAACTCCATCTATTACAAGTTGAGGATAACGAGGATGATGCTCTCTTAATCCAGAACGAATTGCAGCGAGGGGGCTATGAGCCGGTTGCCGAACGTGTGGAAACCGCAGAGGCGATGAAGGCTGCATTGAAGAATTACAAGTGGGATATCGTCATCTCTGATTATGCGCTGCCGCTCTTCAATGGTCTGGATGCGCTGGAAATTCTGAAAGAAAGCGGTCTCGACCTGCCGTTCATCCTCGTCTCCGGTACGATAGGCGAAGACATTGCGATTGAGGCGATGAAATCCGGAGCGAGCGATTATTTAGTCAAAGAAAATCTCAAACGGCTTGCACCTGCAGTTAGCCGTGAATTAGAGGAAGCGGAGAATCGACGCGAGCGCAAGCGGGCAGAGGAAGCACTGAAGGCGTCGGAAGAATACGCAAGGAACATCATTGAGAGCTCCTTGGACATGATTATCGCTGTTGACCAGAACAGAAAAATCACTCAATTCAACAAAGCGGCTCAGGAAACCTTCGGGTATCGTCCTGAAGAAGTTATCGGGCAGTTCGTTGACATTCTCTATGCGGATGTAGCTCAGGGATTGAGAATTCATGAAATGACGGTCGTGAATGGACGGTGTGTTGAAGAAATCCTTAACCGACGCAAAAATGGCGAAGTCTTTCCGAGTTTGCTCTCTGCCTCCATCTTGAAGGATATCCGCAGTCAAATGATCGGCGTTATGGGCATTTCTCGCGACATCACCGAGCGGAAGCGGGCGGAGGAAGCTCTGCGGGAGAGCAAAGAGAAGTTCAAAACCCTTGTCGAAGACATCACTGACATATTTTATGAGGTAAACGTAGAAGGCAAGATCACTTATGGAAGCCCGAATCTCTTCACTGCAACCGGTTACGCGCCGCAAGAAATTCTTGGCAAACGCTATTTCCGCTTAATCGCCCCCGAAGATAGACGGATGGTTGTAGACTATTATTTTACGCAGGTGGAGAGCGGTGCTATTGATGCGAAGTGTGTTTTTGGGGCAATACGGAAAGACGGCACACGGATCTGGGCTGAGCAAAACACCCGCATCGTTCGTGACCCTGACGGTCGCGTACTAAAATTTCGTAATGTCGTCCGCGACATCACCGAGCGCAAGCGGACGGAGGAAGCGCTGGAATTACAGCAATCGTATTTCCAACAGTTGTTTGAAAATTCCCCGGCAGGAATTGTCATCCTTGATACGAGTGACTTGGTCCTCAATGCCAACACCGCTTTCGAGAAGATGTTCCACTACTCCATTACGGAAACGAGAGGACAAAAAATCAATGACCTTATCGTGCCACAATCTTTGCTCCATGAGGCTGAAGATTTATCTGAGCAAGCTCAGCGTCGTAATATTGTACATATTCAAACTCTCCGCAAGCGCAAGGATGGTTCCCTGATCAACGTGAGTGTTACAGGCTATCCCATCGTCATTGAGAATGAAATTGTTGGAATCTACGGGATGTATCTCGATATCACGGTACAGAAAAGACTCGAAGACCAACTTCGTCAGTCCCAAAAACTTGAAAGCCTTGGCACGCTTGCCGGCGGCATTGCTCACGATTTCAACAACATCCTCTCCATTATTTTGGGTCATACAAGTCTCTTGGAACGCCTTCAAGCAAATCCACAGAAACTCTCACAAAGCATCGAAGCCATTACGAAGGCAACCGAGCGGGGCGCGTCGTTGGTCAGACAGCTTCTCACGTTTGCGCGGAAAACGGACGCCCTCCTTGAATCGGTGCAAGTGAATGATATTATCGGAGAAATCAAAAAACTTCTGCAAGATACATTTCCCAAGACCATCACCATCTCCATGTCCCTTCAGCCGGATTTGCCCGCGATCGTTGCCGATGCCAGTCAGATTCATCAAGTGTTATTGAATCTCTGTGTGAATGCGCGTGACGCGATGCCAAAACGTGGAACGCTTTCAATCTCAACCGGCACGATTGAAGGTGAGTCCGTAAGCTCGCGATTCCCAAAAGCAACTGCCCGGCAGTATGTTCAGATCGAAGTCAGTGATACCGGGACTGGAATGGATGAAACGACGCGCCAGAGAATCTTTGAGCCGTTCTTCACAACAAAAGGTCCCGGGAAAGGGACCGGCTTAGGTCTTTCCGTGGTGTTTGGTATCGCGGAAAACCACAACGGCTTCATTGATGTACGGAGCGCACCCGGAGAAGGGACAAGTTTCACGGTGTATCTCCCCATACCGCAACGAGCACCGGCAGTATCGCAACGATCCAGAAAAAGCGTTGAGGAAATAGCGGGAGGGACGGAGACTATTCTGTTGATCGAAGACGAGGAGATGCTCAGGGAATTGGTGAAGGGATTCCTTGTTTCGAAGGGCTATACGGTGCTAATCGCAGAAGACGGTATGCAAGGGGTAGAAATGTATCAGAGCCATCAAGACCAGATAGCCATTGTTCTTTCTGACATAGGGCTTCCCGTCCTTAGCGGTCAAGACGCTCTCAGAAGAATTCGAGAGATGAACCCAAAGGCGAAAGTCGTTCTGGCAAGCGGGTATGTGGAACCGGGACTTAAGTCCGAGTTGTTCAAGGCTGGAGCAAAAGATTTCATCCAGAAGCCGTATTCAGCTGACGAAGTCTTGCAGAAGATACGTGAGGTTATCGATGCTAATCAGTAATGGGACATGTAACTTCTGCGCCAGAGGCGCATCAGCCACTGGCTGAGCACAGCAGGTGTGCTTACGACACTTCGATCCTATCGTTGCGATTCAACGGAGTTGTTGGTATTTTCTTCCCGTCACATTCATTCATTTCATTTTCCGCCAACGTGAAGCTCCCCAAAGACCAGATCCTCGACATCTTCCGCGAAACGAACGCTCTTCTTGAAGGGCACTTCCAACTCACATCGGGACTTCATAGTCCACAGTACTTCCAATGTGCTCGCGTGCTTCAGTACCCAAAGTATCTTCACCTGTTGGCAGGTGAGATTGCAAGACACTTTGAGTATAGCGATGTCGAAGTGGTCATTTCGCCCGCGATTGGTGGGATCGTGGTTGGTACGGAAGTCGGAAGGATGCTTCATGCCCGTACAGTTTTTACCGAACGGAAGGATGGAAAGATGGAGCTTCGACGCGGGTTCGAAATCCATCCCGGCGAACGCGTGCTTGTCGTGGAAGATGTCGTCACTACGGGCGGGTCGGTGTTCGAGGTCGTTGACCTTGTGAACAAAGCAGGTGGGAAGCTGGCAGGGGTCGGATACATTGTTGACCGGAGTAACGGGACGATCAAATTCGACTCCAAGCATTTCTCGGTGCTTCAACTCGATGTTGTGACATACGAGCCAAGCAACTGTCCGCTCTGCAAACAGGGAAGCGACGCGATCAAACCGGGAAGTCGAGGGAATTACTAAACATGAAACGTAACCACTCAGCGTCTTCACCAAAAGAAGTGTTGACATCTTAGTGAAGACCCCCTGCCCGCCCGCCTGTTGCGTTCGGGCGGGTAGTCCCCCTAAGAGGGGGACAGTTTTCATTTTCAGTTTTGAGATGAGAGAAAAAAATCCTCTCCCCT
>JANONN010000301.1:0-2942 GCA_031420835.1 Ignavibacteriales bacterium
GCTCTGATCTCCAGCCGATTCTTCTCTCATCGATTATCACTACAGTTGCAGGAGCTATATTGTTCTTTGTCTTCAGGACGGCACCCGCCGATCTTAGGATCCGGGAAGCGTTTGCGATCGTCTCCTTCAGTTGGATCGTGGCGACGCTGTTTGGCTCGCTGCCGTTTATTATTTCTGGTACGATTCCGTCATTTACCGATGCTTTTTTTGAAACGATGTCTGGGTTCACTACAACAGGCGCTACAATCCTTCCCGATATCGAATCGATGCCACATGGACTTCTCTTCTGGAGATCGTTTACTCAATGGATCGGAGGATTAGGCATCATTCTTTTTTCTGTTGCGATCCTACCGTTTCTCGGTGTCGGAGGAATGCAACTCTTCCAGGCAGAAGTGCCCGGCCTCACGGTCGAGAAACTTACCCCTCGAATTAGCCAAACTGCCCGAATTCTCTGGTACATTTATATTTTCCTTACCGTTGCCCAAACAGCGTTTCTAATGTTGGGTGGGATGGATCTCTTTGATTCCGTCAATCACGCGTTTGCAACCCTTTCAACGGGTGGATTCTCGACAAAGAATGCAAGTATTGCCTACTTCAAGTCAGCGTACATCGAGTGGGTCGTTATCATATTCATGTTTCTGGCAGGAGCAAACTTCACACTTCACTTCAGAGCTTTGAAGGGAAACTTGCTCTCATACAGCAAGGACAATGAATTCGGATTTTATGTCATTCTCGTGCTTGTCGCTTCCTTGATCATTTTGGCCGCGATACCTTCTTCGCTTATTGGTGACGTGACTGAGCGCGTGCGTGCCTCGGTCTTTCAAGTTGTCTCCATCACGACTACCACGGGATTTATTTCCTCCGATTATGAACTCTGGGCGCCTGCTGCCCAGTTGATTCTACTTCTGCTGATGTTTAACGGTGGTTCGGCAGGATCCACTGCGGGAGGGATCAAGATCGTGCGAATTCTCATCCTTCTCCGCAATGGATTGAATCAAATGAAAATGCTCATTCATCCAAAAGCAGTCATTCCCGTACGACTCAACGGACGCGCAGTGGGGACAGACATCATCGTTGACGTTCTTGCGTTCCTTATGCTTTATATTACTGTGTTTGTTGTTGCAACGATTCTAATGGCAGCGTTGGGTCTGGACATCGTAAGCGCTGCAGGCGCAGTTGCAGCGACTCTCGGAAACATCGGTCCGGGTCTTGGTTCCGTTGGGGCCACCGACCACTATGCTCACGTTCCTCTCGCAGGTAAATGGGTTCTCTCTTTCTGCATGTTGATCGGACGTCTAGAGCTTTTTACGGTGTTAGTCCTTTTCACCACAGCTTTCTGGAAGCGGTAACGCATCTCCCTTTTGGGATCTGCTCGACATGCGCCTCTCTCGTTTGGTTCCTGTGCTGGGGTTTCTCCTTATCGCGGTGGGCATTGCCATGCTCTCGTCGGTCGTCGTCTCCCTCCTCTATCACGAAGCGGCAGCTCTACCACTTCTGACAAGTTCGCTCGTTTCCATTGGCGTTGGGACGATCTGTGCAGGTCTGAGATCATCCGTCCGTAGTGAATTGACAACCCGCGAGGGTTTCGCCATTGTTACACTTGGATGGATTGTCGTTTCCATCTTTGGATCGTTGCCCTATCTCTTGACTGGAACAGTTACCTCATTCACCGATGCTTACTTCGAGACGATTTCCGGCTTCACGACAACGGGCGCCTCGATTATCACAGACGTGGAAGTTCTACCTCGAGGAGTGCTTTTCTGGAGGAGTATGACGCACTGGCTTGGAGGAATGGGCATCATCGTTCTGTCACTTGCCATTCTTCCTATGCTGGGAATGGGGGGAATGCAGCTTTACAAGGCCGAAGTGGGTGGTCCTTCCAAAGATAAGCTCACGCCACGCGTGGCTGAAACCGCACGGCTTCTGTGGGGTGTGTACATTCTCCTTACAGTGGTCGAAATTATTCTCCTCGTACTTGGAGAAATGCCGCTCTTCGATGCCATCTGCCACTCTTTTGCTACGGTTGCGACCGGTGGGTTTTCGACGAAGAATACGAGCATCGCCTTCTATCAGTCGACGTACATTGATGGCGTCGTGACGGTGTTTATGCTCCTTGCGGGCACAAACTTCGCCCTTCATTACGCCGCACTGCAAGGAAACTTCAAACGTTACGTTCGCAATCAGGAATTCCTCTACTACCTTGGCGTTTTTGTTGTCGCAACGATCGTGGTGACAGCAGCGAACACCTCATTACAATACAACGGTGACATTCCTTCCTCGTTCCGATATTCCGCGTTCAGTATCGCCTCGATCATGTCGTGCACTGGTTTCGCCACAACCGATTTCGCCCTATGGGCTCCGTCGGGTCAAACAGTGCTCCTTATTCTCATGTTCGCAGGTGGGTGCGCCGGTTCAACGGCAGGAGGGATGAAGAATGTACGGGTGCTCTTAATGTTGAAAGCGATCTTCGGACAGTTCAAGCGGCTTCTCTTCCCTCGTGCCGTGGTTCCGGTGCGTCTCGATGGCAAAATGGTTGGAGAGGATGTGCTAATCACAGTGGGCGGTTTCATGTTCTTGTACATGACGATTTTTTTTGTAGCAACGTTGGTGCTTGTGGAAACCGGACTCGATATCGTGACAGCGTCGAGCGCCGTAGCATCCTGTCTCGCGGGAGTGGGACCGGGGCTTGGCTCAGTCGGTCCGATGGCCAACTACGCCCATCTCTCTGACATCGCCAAGTGGGTTCTCGACGCGTGTATGCTGTTAGGGCGGCTTGAGATCTATACCGTTATCATTGTTTTCAGCACAACCTTCTGGAAGAAGTAACCTACAACTGCACGGATGCCGTAATGTAATGCTGGAACATAACGTCTTGCTGAAATGTCGAGAAAAATTCCGGGCCGATTGGATATTGATAAGGCATATACCCAAAGGTCGGCACC
>JANONN010000302.1:0-6661 GCA_031420835.1 Ignavibacteriales bacterium
ATTTGCTCCCCAACGATACAAACGATCGCCTTCCTTTCATACACCGCCACTTCGGCAAACCTCTGCAACTCGGCAACAATCTCCTCAAGATGCGCGCTATTGTCAATAGTAAGCGAGACGGCTACTTCAGACGTGCTGACGAGATCCACCGACGTCTTGTGCCTGCCGAAGACGCTGAAGATGGATTCGAGAAAACCATACGCCATCAACATGCGCATGGATTGGATGTTTACAACCGTAATGCCCCGCTTGGATGCAATAGATTTTACGGCCACGTTCGATTTCGGGGGATCGGAAATGATGAGTGTCCCCTTTGATTGTGGTCGTTTCGAATTCAGCACAACAACCGGAATATTCTTTTTGACAGCCGGCAAGATAGTATTGGGATGCAGAACCTTCGCCCCAAAATACGCAAGCTCGGAAGCTTCGCGAAAGGAGATTACCTTCAGCTTCTTGGCTCCGGGAGCAATGCGAGGATCTGCCGTCATCACACCATCCACATCCGTCCAGATTTGAATCTCCTCAGCATTCGCTGCCGCCCCTAAGAGTGCAGCAGAATAATCGGAGCCACCGCGGCCGAGCGTTGTCGTAAATCCCTTTGCAGTCGAGCCAATGTATCCCTGCGTCACAACGATCGTTCCGGCATTGATCCGCGGAAGAACAAGCGATTGAACATTCTCTACAATGGCTTCGAAGATCGGCGTCGCATTTCCAAAATTGTCGTCGGTTGTGATCACTTTCCGTGCATCGAGAAGTTCAACGCTCATCTTTGCCGCTCGCATTGCCTCCGCAAAGATCAGTGATGAAAGGCGTTCTCCAACCGATGCAATCGTATCAAGTGAGCGGTTCGTCAGTTCACCGAGAATGGCAATGCCTTGGCAGAGATTCTTCATCTCATCGAACCGCCGGCGCATTTCCAGGATGAGTTGCTGGATCGTTGAGCGAGTGTCGATTAGATTTTCCAGCAAGACGACATGTCGTTCTAACAGATCGCTCAGTGTCTTATGTGCTTCTTCTAACTTCCCGTCGAGCGCCAGCTTTGCTGATTCCATAAGAGCGTTTGTTGCCCCGGTGATGGCCGAAAGAACTACGAGCGGCCGGCGCTGCTGCTCGCGGCGAACAAGATCAAGAGCGGTTCTCATGGCGGCGGCGTTCTCAACGGAAGTCCCGCCAAATTTCATCACGATCATTTCAGTTTTCTCACTGATACCCGCCTGCGGTGGGCGGAAATGTTTCTTCTGGCGAAGCCGTCCTTTGGAACTTCAAACGGTCGAGTCCTTCAAGCCCGCTGAAGGTAGCTTTGAACGCGGCTGCTTCATTGGCGAAGCGCGCCGCGGCAGGGTAGTTCTTCTCTTTGAGATAGTGCAAAAGAAACGCGGCACCGAAAACATCTCCACAACCGGTTGGATCAACTGCTTGCGTTGGTACTCCGGCAATCTCATGTAGCTCCAGCTTCTTGTTGTGTTGCTCAAAAAGTGTTAGACCACCCTCGCCGCGTGTCATGATGAGGGCGTTGACCATCAACGGCATCAGTTGATTAACAAGTCCCTGCTCATTGAGTCGGTCGGGGGTGAGGCCATGCGCCTCCGCCTCGCTCATTTGAATGGATTTGATCATGAAGCACCATCGTCGCCAATCGGTTAGTGGGCGACGGAAACGTTTCGCATTGGAATCAACGCCAAGTGTCAATGAATGAAAATCGAAATGGATCGGAGTGTGGCGTTCCCGCACTTCCATGCGAATCAGATCGAGCGTCTCAAGTGTGATATCGAAACCGGAGACCATGTTGATCAACACGCCGTCGGTCGAAAGGAAAGGCTTGATCTTCTCAAAGGGAATCGGATGCGATATCTCCTTCGAGCACTCGACCCTCTGTCCGTTGTTCTCATAGAAAAGGTGCACGTGGTTGGTGGGGCGGTTCATCTGAAAGATCCCGCTACGGTCGATCACCGGATAACGGCCGAGCAGATCCATCAACTCATCGTATTCATTCTCCCCTACACCGAACACCGGAAGGATAGTATCCTGCGGCGAGGCGAGGTTCGCCAGCGTGAGAAGCGCATAGGTGATACCCCCCAACGAATGAGCCTCCTTTCCACCCTGCTCAACGGGAAGACGGATCACGTCCATGCAAAGATGCCCAACGACCGTTATTTTCATGATGGCGGCGGCGTTCTTCGCGTTGGTGAAAAATCTGTCAGTTGCGCCTCGTTGATGCGCCAGAGACGTTGACAGGCGAAGCGGTTTTCATAAAGCGGTTTCCCGACGATGACGGAGTCAACTCCATATTTCTCAATTTCTTGCAGCTTGATCAAATCTTGGTAGTTCTCCACGCCGCCTTCTGCTGTTACACGAGCTCCACCATTTGTGGCTAACTCGCGCAACGATTCAATATTCATATGCCGCTTGCTGGTTTCGGGGTTGATTTCGGCATACACAATCCGACAGACGCCAAGTTTGACCATTTTCTGGGCAAGCTCAAGAGGCGTGACAGTTGTTTGCTCGCGTCCTCCTTTCACCCATACCATTCCTTCTTTGGCCTCAATGAAAACGGCGATCTTTCTCGTGCCGAATTCTTTGATAAGCCGCTCGACGAGTCCGGCGTTTTCAACGGCTGCCGTTCCCAAAACCACTCGATACACTCCAATATCAAATAAGTCTTTGATGGCGTCGTACTGTCTCAATCCGCCCCCGACTTGAATGGGGATGTCAACCGCCTCGACCATTCGACGGATGATATCCCGATTCGGGACGCGACCTTGTTCAACTCCATCAACGTCAATCACATGGAGCGTTTTTGCGTTTTCGCCACGCCAGATCACGGCCATCTGAACGGGGTCGAGTGTGTACTGAACTGTGGAACCGGGTTCGCCCTGAACGATTTGCACGCAGCATTCGTGACTGATTTCGATCGAAGGGAAGATCAGCAGCATAAGGAATCCGTCAGCACAAGAAACAGCAGTGGATGAACTTAGTCCTTCGATTCATACATGTGGTGACGAATTTATTCACTCAGGACTAAGTGCTGAGCGAACAAGAACGCCGCCATCAAATGTTCAAGATACGTCACCGTATTTGCGAGTCGAAGCACTTCGTTAGCAACCAAACGACAACAAAGTGTTGAAAAAATGAGTGAAATTCAAGGAAGGTGGAATCGAAGATTAAGGCGAGGCGGTTGCATCACTTCCTGTCGATCACATTGCGAATGTGTCTGAGGATTTCATCGGGCACGTACGGCTTCTGAATGAAATCAACTGCTCCAGCGGCGATCATTTCCTTTCGGAGGTTCGGATCAAGATAGCCGCTTGCGAGGATGACCTTGACGGCAGGATTGATGAGTCGCATCTGATGGAAAGCCTCCCATCCTCCAAGTCTTGGAAGTCCCATATCGCTCAAGACGATTGAGATCGCATCTTTGTTCTGTTGATAAACCTCCACCCCCTCAACACCATCTCGTGCCATTAACGTTCTATATCCATGCTCGATAAGCACAGTAGAGAGGAGTTCCAGCAGGGTTTCTTCATCTTCGACAAGAAGGACCGTTTCGTTGCCACGAAGTGAAGTCTGCTGTAGTTTCAAATGTGGGTCGGCTTCCTGTTTCATAGGTTGTGTGATCGGTAGGCAAAGCCATTCTCTTTAACGTAATAAACTCTTTGCACGTCGTCAAGTTGAGAATGGACCTCACGGGCAGGATGATAGGGGAAACCGCATTTTGAAGAGATTCAACGGAATCACGAGGCGCTCAATCGTCGCCGCCGATTACGGATGTAATCAACGAAGATGAACTCCCCTAGTTTGTTCAACGAAGAGTAATAGGCGCGTCCCACATTGGCCTTCGTAAAATCCTCAACAAAATTGATGAGGTAGGGATCGCGCGCGACCATAAACGTACTGATGGTGACCTTCTCACGACGGCACTGCACAGCTTCGTCGAGAGTCTTGTTTACAATTCGAGTATCGAGGCCGAAGGAATTCTTATAAAGTCTTCCGGCATCGTCGAAGACGGCGGAAGGTTTCCCATCCGTCACCATGAAGATTTGCTTGTTGACGTTACCGCAGCGACGGAGGAGGCTTCTGGCGAGCTGAAGTCCGGCTCGCGTGTTTGTGTGGTACGGTCCGACATTCAAGAAAGGAAGCTCGTTGATGCTTACCACCTTTGCATCGTCTCCGAAGACAACGAGCGCGAGATAGTCTTTCGGGTACTTGGTGCGGATCAATTCCCATAGCGCCATTGCTACTTGCTTGGCGGGCGTGATGCGGTCCTCGCCGTAGAGGATCATGCTGTGACTGATATCCACCATAAGAACGGTTGCACACGATGTTAGATGCTCAGTCTCATAGACTTCGAGATCATCCTCCTGCAAGGAAAACGCATCAATACCGTCGCGCTTGAACGCATTGGTGAGAGTGGAGGTGAGATCAATATTCGTAGGCAAGTCGCCGAAGGTGTATTTGCGGGTTTCACTCAGGCGATCAACCCCGTCGCCTGTGTAGGGTGTTTCATGAGCTCCGCCGGGAGACTTCTTGAGCGAAGTGAAAATCTGCCTCAGCGCATCTTTGCGGATTTGTTGAACTCCCTTCGTTGTGAGCACCGTGACGTCTTTCGCATCTTCGATGATCCCCATTTCTTTGAGCTTGTTGATAAGCTCCTCCATTGTCATGTTCTCATCAAGTAGGCCGTACTTCTCCGCAAGCTGTCGGAGCCACTCCATCGCTTCTTCCACGTCACCGCTTGTCTTGATCACGAGATAACTAAACAACGACATCAGGGACTGAAGTTGTTCAGATTGTGCAACCGATTGGGGAGTCCACTTACTGTAACGGAATTTCATCGAATTGGGGATTGCTGATTGTAGAGTGCGGAATGGCGAATGCAATTGCAGGACTGACGGTTGATTCTTACCGAAATCCGTCCCGCCACAAAACGGCGGGATTCAAAAAGCGCACATTCTGCATTCCGCACTTGTATCACATTTCTTCTTCAATGCTTGTGCCGCGGCCGGAGAAAATGCTGCCGACGAGATCTTTGTACGCTGTCATGTGGTCTAGCTCATCTTTGGCGATGCGAGAACACTGGTGCAATCCATCAAGAACAAATTCCATTGCGGAAGAAAGCTGGTAGCGATCAGACTCAGAAACCTTCATGTGTCTCTGAGTCAACTCACGGAGCCCTTTCACCTTGTCCAGTTCCTTTACACATTGTTCAAGCGACATCTCGTCGGAGATCTCAACTTTGTGTCCTCCTTCAAACCACGCAATGACCTTGTCATATTCCGACTCTTCGTACTGATGCCGCGTTTCAGCGCTGACGTGCTTGGACTTGCGCTGGAGTGGATCGGGGAAATACTTCTTGAAGACCTCCCTGACTGCCTTCCCAATCAGAGCCTTGCTCACTTTGACCGAGCCTTCCTGTTCCCCTTCAAAGACCAATTCTATCTTGCCGGTCATACCGGGAAGCGCATGGGGGAGGTCGCAAATTCGTGGAACAATGCATGGATCCCGAAAGAAAATTGCGCGTCTCTCGGCATTGCTAACAAGATTCTCCATTGCCGAAATCGTGAACCGTGCGCTCACGCCGGATTTCTGATCAACATACTCGCTCTTGCGTGCCTCAAAAGCGATATTCTCGATGATCTCACGGAAATAGAGGGGGATGATAATCTCGCGCCCGTCGCGTCGAATCCATGCTTCCTGCTCTGTGATCTTGATCGCGTCTTGGAGTGAGCGCGGATAGTGTGTGAGAATCTGTGAATCAATACGGTCTTTGAGTGGCGTAATGAGATTGCCGCGATTCGTGTAGTCCTCCGGATTCGCTGTGAAGACGATCATGACATCGAGTGGGATTCGAACGTTGAATCCGCGAATCTGAATGTCCTTCTCTTCCATGATATTGAATAAGCCAACCTGAATGCGCGGTTGGAGATCGGGGAGTTCATTGATGGCGAAGATGCCACGGTTGGTTCGAGGAATGATGCCGAAGTGAATCGCTCCCTCATGTGCGTAGTGCAAACGTTGCGTTGCCGCTTTGATGGGATCAATATCACCGATAAGATCGGCGATCGTAACATCTGGCGTTGCAAGCTTCTCGCCAAAGCGCGCATCGCGATGCATCCACTCGATCTCCACATCGTCTCCGAATTGCGTGACGAGGTCTGTGCAGTGTTTACATACCGGTTTGAGTGGGTTGTCGTTAATCTCGCATCCTTTGACGACCGGGATGAACTCATCGAGGAGCGACGGTAAGGCTCGAACAATACGCGACTTTGCTTGTCCGCGTAGTCCTAAGAGTAGAATATCGTGACGCGCGAGGATCGCATTAACGATGGCAGGAATAACGGTCTTCTCATATCCAACGATCCCGGGGAAGAGCTGCTCTCGCGATTCAAGCTTATGAATAAGATTGGTCCGAACCTCATCCTTCACGTTGACAATCTTGTAATCGCTTCGCTTCAGCTCTCCAATAGTTCGGGCATGGTGCATTGCTTGACTCCTTTAACTCAATGTAAACGCCTCGCCTCCAAAATGCAAGTGGCGAAACTACTCAGTTTGAAACTCCTCCAATTATGTCGTACCTTATCAACAATGGATGCACATCCTAAAACACTCGTCATACGATTTAGTTCCATAGGAGACATTGTGCTCTCAACGCCGATGCTCCGGG
>JANONN010000303.1:0-2546 GCA_031420835.1 Ignavibacteriales bacterium
TTTCCGTCTGTGTTCTATCAAAAACGTTCAATCAGATAGTACGCTGAGTAGGAACAGCGATGCAAGCTACTGCTAAGACTGCATAAGTAATTCACAGATCATTATCTCTGGAGTAACACCATGAACGATTTTCTCGATAAGCTCCTGGAAATTACCGGTGTGATTGCACACAACATTTGGTGGCCTGAAATTCCGGGCCTTCCGTTTGTTCCCGGGGTTGTGGTACTCTTAGCCATCACCGGCCTCTACATGTCATACAAAACTGGATTCATCCAAGCGAGGAGACTCGGACTTGCGATCCGATTTATGATGATGGGGAGGGACAAGAAAGATATGGCCGGTCGGACGGGAGACGTTACCCCTTATCAAGCGCTTATGACAGCTTTGGCAGCAACGGTCGGAAACGGAAATATCGCTGGAGTTGCCACCGCGATCGCGAGTGGCGGGCCGGGTGCTCCGTTCTGGATGTGGATGACAGCCGTCTTCGGCATGGCGACAAAGTACGCAGAAGGAATGTTGGGCCACAAGTATCGCATCAAGACTGCCGACGGAACACACAGCGGCGGTGCGATGTACTATTTGCGTGACGGATTGAAGAACAAAAATCTCGGAAAATTCCTCGCTCTCTGGTTTTCCCTTGCCGTGATCTTTATGGCAACCTTCGGCAGCGGGAACATGGCACAATCAAACTCAATCTCTCTCGCACTCAGCAGCGACTTCGGAATACCCTTTATCGCCACAGGCATCGGATTGGCATTGCTCGTCGGAGTTGTTATCATCGGCGGTATTAAACGAATCGCCATCGTGGCTGAGAAACTCGTTCCGGGTATGATCGTGCTCTACATGGGTGCCGGGTTGTATGTTATCATTACGAACATTGTCGTCGTCCCCGAAATGCTTATTGTTGTGTTCCGCGCAGCAATGACGAACGAAGCGATCGTTGGCGGATTTCTCGGTCACACAGTGAAGGAAGCGATTCGTTATGGCGTTGCACGTGGGACCTTGTCGAATGAATCGGGGATCGGATCCTGCTCTATTCCTGCCGCTGCTGCCAAGGGGAACGAAGCATCGGCGCAAGGAATGGTTGCCATGATGGGAACATTCATTGACACCATCATCGTCTGCAGTATGACGACGTTCGTGATCCTTTCGTCCGGTCTGCTTCATCACGAGGCTGTTGAGAAGCTGACCAGCACTGAACTGACAAAGTCAGCCTTCGCCGTAGGATTAGGATCAGACCTTGGGGGATGGATCGTAAGCGTGAGCAGTTTTCTCTTCGGTTATACGACGCTCATCGGCTGGTCGTACTACGGCGAGCAGGGAGCAAAATATCTGTGGGGTGTGAAGAGTGTAATGCCGTATCGGCTTCTGTTTTGTGTCTTTGTTTTCTTTGGAGCCGTACTTCAAGGCCGGCATCTTCAGATCGTGTGGAATCTTGGAGATATCGGGAATGCGTTGATGGCAATTCCGAATCTGATAGGGTTAATCCTTTTGGGCGGTGTTGTCAAAGTGGTGACCGATGATTACTTGAAGCGGTGGGATGCTGGGAAAATCTCCAGTCCGTTCGGCGATTAGGGAAGGCGCTCAATCAAGAAGGAGCAAAACCCCGGCTCGTAAGAGTCGGGGTTTTTTGTTGGGAGCGGCACATGTGCGACTCACTTGTGGAAGTGAGTCGCACATGTGTTAGCAGGACGCTAATACAAAAACATCGGCTTCCCAAGTAAGTTTGTTACTCTTGGACGGTATTGCTCCGTGTCATAAAGAGCCGGAACATCAACCCGCTTCACGCCTTCATTGATCATCGTGATCGGTACGGTCGTGTACTGACCCTCGCGTAGCGCGACCATCTTCCCGCGATCCTTCCCAAGAGCAAGCTCCGCTGCGATACTGGCGTAACTGAAAGCTACCATTCGATCAAGAGCGTCTGGCTCGCCACTGCGCATCAAGTAGGAAATGCGTTGATAAACTGTGTGGATGCCGTAATGCTTCTGAAAATGGTCCTCGATCATCATGCCAATCCCACCAAGCTTTTTGTGCCCGTAAGCATCCTCGGGACCGCTCTCTATCACGGAGCCGCCGGTCATCTGCGCTCCCTCGGAAACTGTCATGATCGCGTAGTCGCTCGGATTGTTCTTCTTGTCACCGAGAAGAAAGTGAGCGAGTTTGTCGGGATCAAAAGGCACTTCTGAGATGACCGCACGATCTACGCCAGCAAGATACGCTGAGATAAGAGAAGTCTCCCCTGAGTTTCTTCCGAATAATTCTATGATCGCTATCCGCTCGTGTGAACCTGCAACTGTCCGAAGCGCGGTGATGAAATCAACACTGCGCGTGACGGCAGTGGAGAAACCAATACAATAGTCGGTGCCATACACATCGTTGTCCATCGTCTTGGGAATGGCGAGAACGGGAAATCCTTCTTTGTGTAGGCGCACCGCGTAGCTCTGGGTGTCATCGCCGCCGATTGTGATGAGGGTGTCTATATGAAGCATCTCAAGAACTTTGAGGATGTGCGATGTGAAGTCAACCTTATCATCCTCGGCGAG
>JANONN010000304.1:0-8168 GCA_031420835.1 Ignavibacteriales bacterium
TCATGGGCACCACCGGCGCTTCGATGTTGTTGATTCGTCCATATCTCCGAATCAACAGATTCAGGATCAAACCATATCATGTAGTGTTCTTTATTTTCATTGTGAGCAACGTTGGGGGCGCGTTAACGCCGATAGGCGATCCGCCCTTGTTCCTTGGTTATCTGAAAGGCGTTCCGTTCTTCTGGGTCATCACTCGAGTTTGGCACATTTGGGCATTAACGATTGCAGCGCTGCTTGCCATCTTCTATGTCATTGATGTGTACAATTTCAAGAAGTCTGAAAAGGAAGTTCGTCGTGTGGCAATGGAGCCGGATCAAGCGGAATTCTCCGGCTTGCACAACATCTTCTATCTCGCGGTGATCTTGGGTGCTGTGTTCATTTCACATCCGATCATGCTACGCGAATTGATCATGTGGGGAGCTGCGTTTGCATCATACTACACAACAACGACAGAGATTCATAAGAAGAATGACTTTAATTTCATCCCCATTAGGGAAGTGGCAATTCTCTTTGCGGGAATTTTCGCGACGATGATCCCTGCGCTCGATTGGCTTGAATTGAATTCATCAAGCATTGGCATCGTGAGTCCGTCCCAATACTACTGGGGGACGGGATTGCTCTCAAGCTTTTTGGACAATGCTCCTACCTACCTGAATTTTCTGAGCGCAGCGTTTGGCCTCCATGGAGCGAACGTTGATAATGTTCTTCATATGGACGCTATGCTTGGTCTTGCCACACCGGGGGCACTGGGATTGTCAAATCCTTTGCGTCCGGAAGCGTTCTTGATTGGTTCCGAAACATGGCGCTATGTGCAGGTGATTTCTGTCGCTGCTGTGTTTTTTGGCGCATGCACATATATTGGCAACGGTCCAAACTTCATGGTGAAATCTATTGCTGAGCAGTCGAAGATACAAATGCCGAGCTTCTTTGGATATGTGGTCAAGTACACTATCCCTGTTCTGCTCCCAGTCTTTGCGGTCGTGTGGTACGTATATTTTCGATAATTGCGGATCTATGAAAAGGCAAAGATGAAATTTCTCTTACTGTGGATCGGTATTGCTGCGTTTGGTTTCTTATCCTCACAAGTTCCGGAGCCGTCTCATGATGCGACTTCGGGTCACTATGATCCGGTCACGCCAGTGCTTCTGGCTCTGACGGTGATTCTCGCCGCAGCGAAATTAGGTGGCGAACTGTTTGACCGAATGAAGCAACCATCGGTCCTCGGCGAGTTGCTTGTGGGAGTGCTGCTCGGCAATCTTGTGCTGTTCAATCCACAATGGAATTTTTTCGATCCTCTTCGCGTAGATTCAATTACAGTTCATTGGGCGATCGTCATCGACAGTCTTGCCCGAATCGGTGTTATTCTCTTGCTATTTGAAGTAGGCCTGGAGTCAACCGTTGCTGAAATGCGAAAGGTAGGCCTTTCGTCGTTATTGGTGGCAGCGGTCGGAGTGATCGCGCCATTTGCTTTGGGGTATTTGTCAAGCTCTATGTTCATTACAAAGGTGCCACAGGCGCTTCTCGATATGAATCCGCAGTTTGACATTAGCAACATTCATCTCTTTATGGGCGCTACCCTTTGTGCGACTAGCGTTGGAATCACTGCTCGCGTTTTCAAGGATCTCGGCAAGATCCACATCAAGGAAGCAAAGATCGTACTCGGTGCCGCTGTCCTTGATGATGTGATGGGATTAATCATCCTCGCTGTTGTGGCAGGTATTATTGTTGCGGCAGAGACCGGCGTGCCGATGGAATCGTCTGCGGTGGCTCAGATCACTGGCATCTCAATCGGATTTCTTGTTGGAGCTATCGTTCTCGGGTTGGTGATTGTTCCAAAGATCCTCCATCGTCTGGCATTGCTTCGCACACACGGGGTGATGCTGGTCTCAGCGCTTCTCTTCTGTTTCCTGCTTTCGTATCTCGCGAATCTAGCGGGACTTGCAGCAATTATCGGTGCGTTCGCAGCGGGCTTGATATTAGAAGAAGTGCACTTCGTAGAGTTCAGAGAAAAGAAGACGCTCCACGACTTGATTACACCAGTTACTACGTTCCTTGTACCGATCTTCTTTGTTGTCATGGGAATTCAAGTGCGCTTAGAGACATTTTTGAATGCTAGCGTTCTTGGATTGGCAGTTGCTTTGACAGTCGCCGCTTTCATTGGAAAACAGGTATGCGGATTGGCGGTCGTTGAGAAGGGACTCGATAGGCTTTCCATCGGACTTGGCATGGTACCACGGGGTGAAGTCGGACTTATCTTTGCAAGCATTGGAAGGGGATTAGGAGTGGTGGATGATGCCATATTCTCTGCAATTGTTATCATGGTTATCGTGACCACATTGATGACTCCACCGCTACTGAAGTTCTCCTTGGCGCGCGCGGAGCGAAGGGAGCAAGCAACCGGTTAAGAAGCGAGAGACGTCGGAATCCAAGAGCATATGAATTCATTCGAAGTCAAAGATTTGTGGTTGAATAGTCCATTTCTTTTTGTGACGCTCACGAGCCTCATCGCCCTCATTGTCGAAGCGGCGAGGAAAAACACGTTCGCTGTTTACATCATTTCGCTCGTTGGACTACTCGCGGCGTTTGGAGCTACGGTCTTGACGTTTGATAACGCTACAAGCTCCTTCTATGGCATGATGCAAACGGGAGGGTATGCGAATTACTTCACTGCGATCTTTCTCGTTTCAGCCGGCTTTACGATAGTCCTGTCACGACAGTATATGGAACAGCAGCAAGCACATCGGAGTGAGTTCTATCTGCTCATCTTGTTTGCAACGGCCGGAATGATCTTAATGGCTTCGGCAGCCGATCTTGTCATGATCTTCCTCGGCATTGAGTTGATGTCCATCTCCCTCTATGTGCTGGCAGGATTTATGCGCACCAAGATCACCGCAAACGAAGCAGCGCTCAAGTACTTCTTGCTTGGCGCATTTGCCACCGGATTCCTTCTCTATGGCATCGCGCTCGTGTACGGGACGGCCGGCACAACGAATCTTCCAGCGATTGCAGCCAAGTTTGACGCGCTCCGCAACAACACACTTTTTCTGATTGGCGTTGCGATGCTCCTTGTTGCTTTCTCGTTCAAAGTGGCCGCAGTGCCGTTTCACATGTGGGCGCCAGATGTCTATGAAGGTTCGCCGACAACCATTACTGCATTCATGTCGACAGGTGCAAAGGCGGCGGCATTCGCTGTATTTATCTCTGTCTTTGTCCGGACGTTCGATTTTTCCGGCGGCAAAGTGAATGAAGCGATTGCGTACATCTCCGCCGCTTCGATGATCCTTGGAAACATCGTGGCAATCGGCCAGAGCAACCTAAAGCGCATGCTTGCATATTCAAGTATCGCGCATGCTGGATATATGCTCGCAGGAGTGGCCGCTGCAAACCAGGAAGGGCAAATCGGAATTCTCTTCTATCTTGCAGTATATACACTCATGAACCTTGGAGCGTTCGGCGTCATCTCAATGGTGGAGCGTGAAGGAGACAAGAATCTGTCGTTTGAAGATTATGCTGGACTTAGCACGACGCGACCGTTCATTGCTGTGTTGATGGCGATCTTCATGTTTTCGCTGGCGGGGATTCCGCCCTTCGCCGGTTTCTTTGGTAAGTACTATGTTTTTCTTGCTGCGATCAAAGCGAATATGGTGTGGCTTGCCGTAATCGGTGTACTGACGAGTGTTGTTTCCGTTTACTACTATTTGCGGGTGGTGGTATATATGTACTTTCGTGATGGAAGTGCAGATCTATCCTCCACACCGTCGTTTCCCGTCCTTGCTGTCATGAGTCTTGCGGCTATCATTATTCTCCAACTCGGTATTTATCCTTCCTTTGTTGTAGATTTAGTGCGGCAGTTCTTCTAATGTAACTACTCAGCGCTATGAATGTGTCAATTACGTGGCAAATAAACAGGCCGCTTCTATCGGAGCTTGAATGGTTTCTTTTGTTAGAATCTACAAACAGAACGCCCCTATCCGCCTTTGGCGGACTTTTCCCCTCATCGAATGAAGTGAAAAGTCCCGGTAGGGACAGCCTGTCCGCCAAAGGCGGAAACTGTTTATAGAAAAAGCGTACCAAAATAAGTAGAGCTCCATCGGAGCGACCTGTAAATTGTGCTTTGGCAAGGCAACACCCTTTGCTGAGTAGTTCTTCTGATCTACGTATGCAACCACTTGTCACAGTTGACGAGATGCGATGGTGTGATGAAACCACCATCAGCAGGATCGGCATCCCTGCACTCATTCTCATGGAGAATGCGGGTAAGGGAGTGGCACAGTTTATTCAAGAACGATTTGGTTCGGTTGATGGACGTACCATCATCGTCGTATGTGGAAAGGGGAACAACGCAGGAGATGGATTTGTAGCGGCCCGTCATCTTCACAGTGATGGCGCGATTGTACATGTAATGCTTGTTGCTTTGCCGAATCAGTTGAAGGGAGTGGCAAAATCAAACTTTGAGATTCTACGACGCATTGCAAAAAAGAGTAGCGAATCTCTTCAGCTAACTCGCTTCAACAAGAAAGTGTGTAAACCATTTCTCATTGTTGATGCCTTGTTTGGGACCGGTTTTGTTGGGAGACCAACGAAACCGTACTCGGACGCGATCGAATGGATCAATCGACAAAGAGTGCCTGTCGTGTCAGTGGATATTCCGTCGGGAGTGAATGGAACGACGGGATTCGCGGAGGGTCCCGCTGTAAGGGCGACTGCCACCGTAACACTTGGATTGCAGAAGACCGGATTGCTCTGCAATGACGCAAGAGATCTGGTCGGCGAGATTCATGTCATCGATATTGGTATCCCTCAGTCGGTTGTTGAGCGGGGAGGATTCAAAACATTTCTTGTGGAGCCAAGCGATGTTCAGTCATTGCTTCCGAAACGGCCCTCTACAGCTCATAAGTACTCGGTTGGAAAAGTATTCATCATAGCGGGATCGAAAGGTTATACTGGGGCGGCAGCGCTCTGTGCCACAGCCGCATTACGTTCGGGTGCGGGAGCCGTTGTTCTCGCAACGCCGGAAGCCGTCTATCCCATTCTTGCTCGGAAGCTTTCTGAAGTCATCGTGGAGCCGGTTGCATCAACCGATGAAGGATCAATTGCAAAAGCAGCGATGGAGAAGTTGACCGATAGAATCCGATGGGCTGATGTAGTGGTTGTTGGGCCTGGACTCTCTCGAAATTCGGAAACGCAACAGCTCCTTCGTGAGCTACTTCTGAACAATAAGTCGAGAATGCTTGTTGATGCAGATGGGCTCTTCGCCGTAGCACAAGTTGGGACTTCGTTACTCAAGAAAAGCAAAGGTGAATTCATCCTTACTCCGCACAGTGGAGAGATGTCCAGACTCAACAAAATGACGGCAAAAGAAATTGAGAAGAAGAGAATCGAGAGTGCACGCTCGTTTGCTCAAGCATCAAACCAAACGTTAGTGCTTAAGGGAGCGCCAACCGTCACCGCCGGAAGGAGCGGAATTGCATACGTGAACTCAAGCGGCAATCCCGGAATGGCGACAGTTGGTTCAGGAGATGTCCTTGCAGGGATCATTGCATCGCTCTGGGCGCAAGACCTGTCGTCAGAAGATGCGGCTTTGGGTGGTGTGTTTCTACATGGGCTTTCCGGAGATATCGTGGCGAGGAAGATCGGTGAGATGAGTCTTGTTGCTCATGACTTGATTGATCATTTGCCTGCGGCGTTCCGGCAATTGGGCGGCGGGGTAGGGCGCTGAGTAATTTCCTGAAATATCAGATGCCAGCCCTTCTTTGGATGGCATTGATCTTTGTTCTTTCTTCCACCCCAAAGCTTCCTCAGGTCCAAGCCTTTTTTGACGTCAACACGTTGGCCCACATTGTGTTTTTTGCGATTCTCTGTGGCTTAGGTGAGAGGGCTTTCTTTTTTCAGGATTGGAACATGTGGCTGCGGAGCAACTCTTTCAAAGCCGCCTTTGTTCTGACTTGTGTGTATGGAATCATGGATGAGATCCATCAGCGCTACGTGCCCGGACGGTTGTCTGATATTAACGACGTGATTGCAGATTCGTTTGGCGCGTTGCTTGTGTTGGTATGGCTTCGACTGAGATTTGGTGGTTTTCGAAGAACCTACAAAGAGCCGCAAGAAGCTCGTTGACATCTGATTCATAAATTTCTATATTGAAACAAGCCCAAATAGGAAAGGCTAGTGACAAACCATGATTAGAAAAAAACCGGAAGTCGATCTCAGAGCGAAGTACCAAAAGACTCTTGAAATAGCCTTCATCATCTCGCTTGCGCTACTGATTGTCGCGTTCAAGTTTTTCCCCGATATTGGGAGCCCCGCGAAAATTCTTTCGCAGCAGCAGGAAATCGTGGACGTCGAGGATATTGACATAACCAAACAGGAGAATCGTCCGCCTCCGCCTCCGCGACCACTGATCCCCATTGAAGCCCCCAGTGATGAGGTGCTTGACGATGTGACCATTCAGGATACAGAAATCAAGTTGACCGAAGATGTGCCCCCTCCACCGCCGAGAGACGATGAGGACGAAATCTACTTCGTCGCAGTGGAAGATTTGCCAGAGCCGATCGGCGGTATTAGCGCAATTCAATCCAAGGTTGTATATCCTGAGATTGCCAAACGTGCCGGCGTCGAAGGGACCGTCTATATCGAGGCGTTCGTTGATGAGAACGGAAATGTTACGCGAACCTCGGTTGTGAAAGGAATTGGGGCGGGATGCGATGAGGCAGCGATGTCTGCCGTTCAAAAAGTCAAGTTCAAACCCGGAAAGCAGCGGGGTAAGCCAGTGAAAGTTCGGATGTCTATTCCGATTCGTTTCAGGCTACAGAAGTAAGGTCAACAACCTTCAGTGGCGCCAAAGGAGGGTAGGTGTATGATCCGAAAGAATCCTGAGGTTGCGCTCAAGGCGAAATATAGAAAGACGTTTGACTGCGCTGAATGAAAGTCCGCGAGCTCATCGCGCTGATCGAGGCTGACGGCTGGTTTCAGGTTCGAATGAAAGGCAGTCATCGTCAGTTTCACCACCCGACGAAGAAGGGAACCGTTACCGTCTCGGGAAAGCCGAGCGTGGATATACCGCCGGGAACATTGAATAGCGCGCTAAAGCAATCGGGTCTAAAGAAGCAGGAGTGAATTCCTATGCGATACCTAGTAGTCGTTGAGAGAGGCCCTACTTCCTACGGAGCTCACGTTCCCGATCTTCCCGGCTGTATCGTTGCCGGCGAAACGAAGGAGGAGGTTCTTGCGCTCATTCGTGAAGCTCTTGAATTCCATCTCGAAGGCCTCAAGCAGGATGGGCAGCCGATTCCGGCTCCTGCATCGACGAGTGAACTGGTGGAAGTAGAAGCCACATAACAACGCGTTGGAGAGCGATGTGCAGCAAGTTGCGCGTGCCTCAACGCGGACGATAATTACTGCTGCGGTTGAGTACTTAGCAAGAGAAGGGACGTTCAGCAAGAGCCAATGGGAGAGAAGTTTGCGGTGCGAGCAGGCTCGTTCGTTTCTCGGTAAGCCCGTGAAAGTTCGGATGTCTATTCCGATTCGTTTCAGGCTACAGAAGTAAGAGCGATTGTGGAGTTAAGTCAGTGAATCCGTCGTCTCTCCAATGAGGCGGCGGATTTTTGTTCGTACAAAGCCGCCCGAATACACGCAAAACGCTACTTGAAGTTCTCACTCGATTATACAGACGGACCTGCACGTGCAGGCCTCATTTGCACGGACCACGGTGAAATTCAAACGCCAGTCTTCATGCCTGTGGGGACGCAAGGATCTGTTAAAGCGATCGAGCAACGCGAACTTGACGAAATTGGCGCGCAGATCATTCTCGGAAATACATATCATCTCTACTTGCGACCCGGCACGGAAGTAATTCGCGAAGGGGGTGGACTTCACAGGTTCATGAATTGGAACAAGCCGATCTTGACCGATAGCGGTGGCTATCAAGTGTTCAGTCTTACCGAACTCCGCAAGATCGAAGAAGAAGGAGTCACGTTTCGTTCACACCTCGACGGTTCGCAGCATGTCTTTACTCCTGAAAGCGTTGTACAAATCCAGAAGGATTTAGGCTCCGATATCGTGATGGTATTAGATGAATGTACTCCGTTCCCATGTGAAGAGGAGTATGCTCGCCGCTCAAATGATCTGACAATCCGGTGGGCGGAACGATGCGGTGTAGCATTTGACCG
>JANONN010000305.1:0-5317 GCA_031420835.1 Ignavibacteriales bacterium
GTGTAACCAGTGCTGCAACAACAAGAATGACGACCAGCGCATGTTTTCGGTAGTGCCGCATGAACGCTGGCGTAAGCAATCCCATCTTTGAAAGAAAGTACGCAACCATCGGAAGCTCAAACACGAGTCCGGCCCCGACGAGCATGGTAAGGACAAAACTCACGTAATGGTCAATGGATACATTCAGATCAATCGTGCTCGTGCCGAAGGTCGAGAAGAACTTCAAGGCAGTTGGAAGTAGGATAAAGTAAGCGAACGCAACTCCCGCAAAGAAGCAGAAAGACGTGAGCGCAACAATGGCGGAGATGTATCTTCTTTCCTTTTGAAGAAGTCCGGGTGCCACAAACTTCCAGAGCCACAGGAGCGTGTTGGGCATGCTGAGGATGAAGCCGCAGATCAGTACCGCTTGCATGTAGAGAAGCACGATGCCGTAGGGCGTAAGAACCTGAGCCTTCATTCCCGTATCGAGCAGCGGTTTCATCAGGATGCCGTGAACGATGAACTCAACATACACAGCGCAGAAAACCGACGCGATGACGAGTCCGGCCAGCACTTTGAGGATGTGCCAGCGAAGTTCTTCGAGATGATCGAGAAACGACATTTCTTTTGTTGCTTCGGGATTCATGCTCTCGATCTCTTCATCGGATGTATGGGAGATGACACGGTTCATGGTGCGTCAATTCAATAATTCCCGATAGAGCGGGAAGCGATCGCACAGCGTTCTCACTTCCTGAGAGACAGCGCTGTGAATCTCGTGGTTGTCCACGTTTGCGATAACCCGGTCAATCAATCGCGCTACTTCTTCCATCTCCGGTTCTTTCATGCCTCGTGTCGTCAGGGCTGGTGTTCCAATCCGGATGCCGCTTGTAATGAAAGGCGACTTGTCGTCGAACGGCACGGCATTCTTGTTGACTGTAATCCCGGATTCATCAAGCGCGTCTTGAGCTTGCTTGCCTGTAACGTTTTTGTTTCGCAAGTCAATCAGCATCAGATGGTTGTCCGTACCGCCGGAGATGATGTTGTAGTCGAGCTTCATGAGCGCAGACGAAAGCTCCTTTGCGTTGCTGATGATCTGCTGAGAGTATGTTCTAAAATCAGGCTGGAGGTTTTCGCCAAATGCGACTGCCTTCGCCGCAATCACATGCATCAACGGACCACCCTGGATTCCCGGCATCACCATCGAATCAAGTAATTCGGACATCATCTTTTTCCGTCCGCTCTTGGGTGCGACCTGCCCAAACGGGTTTTCGAAATCTTTCTCCATAATGATCATTCCGCCACGTGGACCGCGTAATGTTTTATGTGTTGTGGAAGTAATGATGTGGCAATGGGGGAGAGGATCGTTCAGCAGTTTCATCGCGATGAGGCCGGCGGGATGCGCGATGTCGGCAAAGAGAAATGCTCCTACCTTATCGGCGATGTCACGGAAGGCTTTGTAGTCAATATTGCGTGAGTAAGCACTCGCTCCGACGGTGATCATCTTTGGCTTTTCTTTTCTAGCCATTGTCTCAACATGGTTGTAGTCTATTCTTCCGGTTTCTTTAGTCACTCCATAAGCTACGAAGCGGTAGAGCTGCCCGGAGAAGTTCACGGGCGAGCCATGCGTAAGATGCCCGCCATGAGAAAGGTCCATGCCGAGGACAGTATCCCCAGGTTTCAGGAACGTAAAATAGACTGCCATGTTGGCCTGTGAACCGGCGTGCGGTTGGACATTTGCGTATTCTGCTCCGAATAGTTGCTTGGCACGATCGCGTGCCAGATTCTCGGCGATGTCAACAAACTCACATCCGCCATAGTAGCGTTTTCCCGGATATCCTTCCGCATATTTGTTTGTGAGAACAGAACCCAACGCCTCAAGCACTGGCATGCTGACAAAGTTCTCGGAAGCTATCAGTTCGAGTTTTGAATGCTGTCTGTTGATTTCTTGTTGAAGAGCGGCAAACAAAGCGGGATCTTGCTGTGAAAGGGAGGTCATAATTAGAAGAAGTTAGGCCGTGATTGTGAGAGAAGCAGAGAAAGGAGAGATTAAATACTTCCTCTGCTACAGGTTCGTCAACGAATGGATCTTCTCAACTCTACGTGTGTGTCGTCCGCCTTCGAAGGAAGTAGAGAGAAACACACGAACGATATCTGCCACGGATTCCCACCCTGTGATGCGCTCTCCCACAGTAAGGACATTCGCATCGTTATGCTGTCTGGCAAGGCGAGCTGCCGTCGCCGATTCACACACCGCAGCACGAATGCCTTTGTGCTTGTTAGCGACGATCGCCATGCCGATCCCCGTTCCACAAATAAGAATGCCACGGTCGCATTGGCCCGTGGCAATCGTATTCGATGCTTGATGTGCCCAATCCGGATAATCGGTTGAATCGTTGGAATTGGCGCCAAAGTCTTTGAATTCGTGGCCTAATTCGTTCAACAACTGTTTCAGCTTTTCTTTGTAGTCAAATCCTGCGTGGTCACTGGCGATCGCAATCATGAGATCATTATCTCAGCGGAGGGACTGGAACAGGTTCGCCGATCCATGTGTAGCACGGAGATTCAATAACCATTTTCCCGTTCTGAATCTTGACTCGGTGGAAGAAGTAGTCTTCCCTGGATGGAACCAACGTACTCAATTCACGAAAGCGGATATCAGCTTCGTTGCTATTCGAACTTTCCACAGTTTTTGCGCGAGCGTATGAGTCGGCGGCAAGCTTGTAGACAAGCTTATCGTTAATGTCAAGTTTCGACCAGTCGCCCCCCTTTGTTTCCCGAATACACCGCTCGACTGCAGCTTTGTACACTTCAGCGATTTCAAAATACGGACGTCCCCACCCTTTTTCACGTTGGGCGGCACGAAGAGCATACGTCCGTGCGGCGGAGTAGTTATTCATCTCACGGTAACAAACCGTGATATTGAGAAGATTTTCTTTCAGGGCAGGATTGAGAGTTAATGCTTTCTCGTACGATTCGATGGCTTGTTTGAATCTCTGTTGTCGTTGTTGCACGCGTGCAAGTTCGTTCCAATAGTTGGCGGTTTTTGGCGCCATCTTGATAAGCTTGTTGAGGTGCTTCTCAGCGCCGTCATATTGTTCGGCTTGGATATGCGCTTGGGCGGCGTTCCAAATTCTCTCAATGTTGTTCGGGTCAGTAGCGAGCTGTTTTTCAGCGATCTCGATTAGCTCCTTCGGATCTGTTATGAGCTTCTTAAGACGTTCAGTTGCGACCTCTTTCGGTGTGGGTGGACCCTCCCTATTCCACCCCATCACTTTTCCATCAACAAAATATATTAGAGCTTTTTCCTTCTCATATATCCAACTTATCGTCTTGAGGTTCTGAAAAACCGCTTCTGCAATCTTGTCGGCGCTACCTAGGGCTTTGCTGACTTCATCGCGGGTCGCCCCTACTGTGATAAAATCCCAAGGAGAAACATATGTGGAGTAGGCCTTTTGATAATGCTCAATAGCCTTTTGCTTGTTGGCGGGATCATCCGGAATATGCTTGATGTAGAGAACGCCAAGGCGATCAACGTAGGCGAAGTCCGTTTTGGGATCGAGTGAGATTGCTTTTTCATAAGCGGCGGTCGCGTCAGCATCGCGGCCTTCAAAGTAATTCTCTAACGCATAGGCTTTACTAAGCCAGTAGGTGGAAGCGCGGTCAGGCACATGCTGGATGCCAAGATCATACAGCATTACCATCGTGTCGGCGTACGCCTTCCGGATATTAGCGTCAGTCTCTTTTTCATAGAATGCGTAGTAGCATTCTCCCATCTTTGTATAGAGTGTTTTGAAGCGTTTCGGATTCATCCGCAGCACATTCCAACCGTACGGTATCGCCGTCTTGCAGTCGCTGTTCTTCTGATATTCAGAAAAAAGGCTCCAGTTCTTGTTCACTTCGGAAGGATCAATCTTCACTTGTGCTAATTCTTGCTGAGCTGAAGTCGGGAGCGCGGTTGAAAAACAGATGAGCGATGTGCCGACTATTCGAAGAAGTGTTTGTTTCATCAGTTGTGGGCTCCAGTATGCCTTTCTTATTCTTCTTCTATTTTGACGAACCAGATTTCACTTGCACTGAGCGAAAGCGTTAATCGAAAGATGGTATCCTTTTGTAGGTTGTTAGTCGTGGTTCCACGAACACCGTAGTGCAGGCCAATGTTCGCGCGGGCGTCAGGTCCGATTGGGAATCCGCCGCCAATAGTTCCCACGATTTCGCTAATAGACTGACCCTGAACCTTATGATACGTAGAATGATAATAAAATCCTGCACGAAAGTGAACACGTGACCAATACCCGGTAGGCTCGCGTGATGGGAGGGCTTCAAATCCTATCCCAAAGCGTGCCCTAGTACTCATTTCAACAGAAGAAGAACCGAAAAAGTTTGCGCCATTCCAGTTCTGAAGCAGAAGGTCGCTTGCCAGGATATACCGTCCGTCAAATGTGTAGGACAAACCCACGCCCATTGTGAGCGGAATATCAGCCGTGGTCTTACGGGCGTTCGTCGTGTCAAAATCGAAAATGTCGAAATAAACAATCCGTTCTTCCCGAGCACTCAACTGAACAGGCGTCGTCAAGATGATTCCAAGTGTCAGCGGCGAGAGGGAGGGAGAACCAAAATGCTCACCGAAGCCGGAGTACTGGAGGCCAAATGTTCCACCAATTCCGGAAATATACCGAGACGCGTAAACGTCGCTATTTGAGAATGTCGAGTTTGCAAATTCAACCTTTGTTAGCTGGCGGGTAGCGCCGAGGTAGTAATTCAACTTCGCGCCGAGTGCGAGCCATGATGTCGGTTGATATGATGTCCCAAGATTGAACGAGTTCAATCCGCCGCTGCCATAAAACGTTTGCGTTGAGCCAGCTGAGGAATCATCATCTACGAAGATCGTCGCATAGTTGATGGTAGAATAGGGGGTTGCATCGCCTGTGAGGACAATTCCGTGTGGGGTTGAAATAGGAAAAGCAAATGCGAGCCCTTTGAACTGACCGCGATTGAATTTGCCATCCGACTTGCCATCGGTGGAGCTGATTCGAAAGTACTCAAACCCCCCTGAAAAACGTGTGAGTGAGATCTTTGTAAGGCCGGCGGGGTTGATTCGGTTGATGAATCCGTCGCCAGAAAGTCCTATTGATACTCCACCCATGGCGTCACTTCGGTTGCTGCCGAAGTAGATCAATTCGCCGATCCCAAATCGTGAGTAAATCGATCCGCCTCCCAGAAGTGGTTGGACAACAGTTGCGCACAAAAGGAGAATGATGATATTCGTTGTACGGAAAAGTGACATGTTATCGAAACTCAGTATATGTAATGACCAACCTTGGCCGTGATGCAACGGTGG
>JANONN010000306.1:0-10553 GCA_031420835.1 Ignavibacteriales bacterium
TGCCGCCATCACCGCCGGGAACTCATGCGCCCAATCAAACGGTCTGATGCGGAGCAGTTCTTCTTTGTCGGCAAACATCTGCCCGCTGAAGTAATCCGGCCCAATCAGGCTGTTGCCACACTTGATATTCTTGCTCAGATCGGGCAACACGGTTTGCTTGAAGAGATTTACTTCATCGTACAACTCATCGCGGCGGGTGTCTTCCAGCGCCTTGAGCGACAGTGAAAAGCGCGTGACTTCTACGGCTTGAGCGTCAATGTCTACGCCGAAAAGGTTGTTCAGCAAAATTTGGCGCTTGAGTTTGGCGGTCAATCGCACGCCTGCGTGCCGCAACGCAGCACTACGGCGTGCAGGCACGCGGCTGCCATCGCTGTCGTAATAGGCGGCTTCGCGGTCGCGTTTGGTCAGTTGTTCCTTGTCGCTGTAATAGGCTTCATGCCAGCGTATGAGGGCGGTGTATGCGCCGAGGAGAAAACTGCCGCTCCCGCACGCTGGGTCGAGGATTCTGAGTTTGGCGGCTTCGGCTGGAGTCTTGCACTTGGCTAACAGTTCGCCAATCGTGTTCTGCACAATGTAGTCCACGATGTACTGCGGCGTGTAATACACCCCGCCCGCTTTGCGGACTTCGGGCTTCTCTTCAATCTTCACCCGTTGGTCGGTAGCGCGCACGACGCGGCCCAAAAAGCGCTCGTAGATCGTGCCGAGGATTTCAACCGGCAAGACGGCGAAGTTATAGGGCGAGTTTTCCGGCTGAAGGTCGTGGATCACTTCGCGGACAACCTTGTTTGAAACCGTCACGGCTTCCAGTTCCGGGCGCGGCTCAAAGATACTGCCGTTATAAAACTGATTCAGTTTCGCAAAAATATCCCGGCATGTGTTGAACCAGCCCGCGTCATCGGCGGCGAGGCTGGATTGCCCGCCAGACTGATGTCGCCCGCCAGCCATCGGTCGGGCTGGGGCTGGCTCGACTTGCTCGGCCAATTGGGTCAGATAATCTGCTTCTATCTCTCGGTCAGAAAGCGCTTTGACGAAGATCAGGCGGTCAATGAGGAGTTGCACCGCCGCCGTGATCAGCGCACCGTCGGCATCCGGGTTGCGCTTCTTCATGTCCTTCGCCAGTCGTACACGCCAGCCGGTTTTCTCATCGTCCATCTTGGCCAAGAACGATTTGTCGGGCGGGATGCGGTTGGCTTTGACTTTCTTGGGCGAGAGGTAACGAGACCACAAGCCCCTTGGGGGCAAGCCCCTTAGGGGCAAGCCGGATGGCTCTTCTGTGTCGCGCGAGCGGGCGGCGGCGCGCACATTCTCGCGCTCGAACAGTTCCCAAAGCGTATCGAACTGGCTCACGTAATCGTCGCAAGTCCAGTCAAGGATGCGGAAGTTGCTCACTGCTTTGGGGTCGGCGGCGTAAAGCGTGCAGTCGAGCAGAATGAACTCTTGAAAATCCGTGAGCAGGGCAAAATCAATTTTTCGCGGCGTGGGCTGGTTCTGCGTGGAATAGGCGTAGGCATACACCTGCGTCATCCAGCGCGGGTCGTGCATGTCGTACTTGACCTTCTTCGCGTCCATGACCAGCAACTGCTGGCCGTCTAATTGCAAAATATAGTCGGGGCGCTTCCCCTTTTCGTCAGTCCTTTGAAGCACGAATTCCCACTCGGCTACAGACAGGCCGGTGTTGCCGGTGTTCCAATTCAGATAACCGAACAACTTGCGGATGTAGATGTCTTCGATCTGGGCTTCGGGAACGTCGGCCAAGCTTGGCTCGTTGGCGCGGAAGTCGGCAACGAGATTAGCGATTTCAGCGCGGGCTTGTTCTTTGGTATATGGCATAAGATAAATTATGTTCCGATGCTGAATTGGGAGAAACAAGGAGAGCGGCCGGAATAAGTCCGACTTCTCCGGAGGAGTCCTTCGGACTATCCACGCATCAACCCTCGAGAAGTCGGACTTTTCGCGGGGGAGTTTGTCGGGGAGCGACTTGTTAGGCGGCTTTGGAAAACAGAGGCATGACTAATCAGTGGTAAGAAGGCTTTCGACCGAAATATCTTCGTCAATTTCTTCCCAATGGATGCCAATTCCCCTTCCAATGAGGCGCCACTTTTTTCTTTGAGCGTCGGTTGCATTACGGAGACGTGGGAACCATTCAAGTGGCACTGAAACTTCTCTCCCGTCTGCCAAAAATACGTGAATCGAGTCGCCAGTAACCGAAACATCAACAACTCGTGGTTCAACCTTTATCGCTAAAGTACTCATTCCACTTCTCCTCGAACAGAGTTTGGTTTTGTTCTACCAGTGTCCGAATCTCACTAAGCTCAGAACTTCGAAAGCCTTCTGACTTTGCCAGTTGAATTGGACGAAGCCAAAATTTTGCATATCGTTCTGCTTGCTCTACGTGAATGTGCGACGGCTCTTTCCCTTCTCGACTAAAGAAGAAAAAGCGATAGCCCTTGATTCGGAGAATTTCTGGCACAAAGGAATATACAATTTCTCAAGGAAGTAAGAAAGTCTCATCCCAAAACCGCCTAACTATTGATTATCTGGTTTCGGCATAAGACCGCTGTCATCCCCGCCAGCCATGTGTCGGGCTGGGGCTGGTTCATCGCTGTATAAGACGCAGCGGTTGAGATTGCGCACCGTATTTCCTGCCCCGATATGCTTCTAATCGGGGTCAGCTTGTTGAGCGTTGTATGTGCGTCTCTCAGCATCCCGCTGTCTTTGAGCGGGACGAAACCCCGACGTTTTAGTCGGGGAGAGACTTGTTAGGCCTCGAGGATAGAAGCGATTTGATTTCGAAGGATCGGGATGTGATTTTGTACCACGTCCCAGACAAGTTCATAATCCACGCCGAAATAGTCGTGAATGAGACGGTCTCTCATACCGGACATCGCACGCCACTCGACGGTCGGATACTTCGCTCGAAACTCTTCTGGAACTTTCTTTGCAGCTCACCGATGATTTCCAAACTGCGGACGGCAGCGCGCCGAAGGGTTTCGTTCGACTTGAATTCCTCCAACCCCAAGCCGGCGCACGTTTCGAGCAGGTAGTCTACCTCCACAAGAATGTGACGAAGATATTCACGCGGCTCGAATGACATCCTGTGCCTCCGCCAAAATATGGGGCCCCATGAACGGGGAAAGTGCCTCGGTTGTGACAAGTTCAACCCTTCGACCGAGACTTGCTTCCAGAAGCTCTGACAACGCAAGAAACCGATCGAATGTCTTGGCGCCTTGAGAAAACTGGACGAGAACGTCAACGTCGCTATCAGGGCGGGCTTCGCCACGTACAACGGAGCCGAAAAGGGCGAGTCTCCTAACACCAAGGGCGCGGATCTTAGCCTCCATGGCAGCGATACGCTCAAATATCTGTTGTCGCGTAAGCGGAATCATGAATCAATTTACTGCATTTACTGTGGAAAGCAAAGCGCGATACGAGAGGCATAACGGACTGGAACTAAACTGCGTTGCAACGTTCCAGCGCGCGGGATTGTGTTTTTAAATTGCTGATAACTATCGCTATCGTATGTTGTAAATTCATTTCTCAACACTCGCAAACTCGAGCGCGAGCGGTTGCAACATCAGGTTGAGTGACTTGTTAGGTTGCATTTTTAGTTTGCATTGTAGCCAAACTCTCTGGTTAGTAGAACTTCTTTCCAATACGATTCTCTTTTTATAATGTCTTCATCCGAAGTATTTGTGTCTGCAATTTCAAGAATTGTATAAGAAAAATATTTTTCGTATCCAGATTTTTTCCCTTTTAGTAGTCTACGTAATTCCTTATTTCCTCCGTGTCCGCTTTTTACATAATCTGCCCATCTTTGCCATATACCTGACTCGCCAATTGCACTACCGACATAAAGTTTACCAGTGTTTGTATCAGAAATTAAATACACACCCTTAATATTTGATAGCGCACCAAACCAAGAAGAAATGTTTTGAGAAATAACAACTCTCAACTTATCATACGGTAAACAAACATTATTATAACCCGGAAACTCTTCAACTGTTAATTTATTTTCTTTTATTTCCGAAATATAGAATTCACCGCCATCTTTTTTTCCCTTCAAGTAAGAAGCACGCCCTGTTCTTTCGTGATACACAATTATTCTACCAATTAATTCTTCTTGATTAGGAATGAGTTCAGTTGAATATTCTACGTGCTTTTCACTAATTTTTTTATGTCCAAGAACTTTATATACACCTGCAAACAACCATTTATTCTTTTTATACTCTATTAAACCAATCACCATTTCTTTTGTGAAATTTTTTCTGGTTTGATATTCTTGCCAACTTTTAAATTTGCCTTCATAGAAAGCATTGATTGGTGGATGAGAATTACTAGTTGCAAGGTGAATTTTATAACTTTCAAGATTTAATGTGACTTTGCAGGCTATTAAGAAATCGGTGAGTTTTATCATATGCTTGTGCTTTAGTAGAAAATGCAACCTAACTATTGATTATGTGGTTTCGGTATAAGACCGCTATCCCCAGCGCGTTGGATTATTGTTGTTGAAATGTAGAAAATTTATTCCATTCACGCCACAGCGCGTTTGCGTGATTTCTTGTTCTGGGCTGCTCGTTCCTTGTTCTGGGCTTACTCGTTCCCACGCTCTGCGTGGGAATGCTGCCCCCGACGCTCAGCGTCGAGGGAAGCGCCGAGCATGGAAAAGCGGACGCAGAGCGTCCGGCCGCTGCGTTCCGACGGAGACCGTCGGAACGAGAAACAATAACTCTCAGATCGACTCACTTCAAATCGTTTATTGCTCTTCTTCCCTTTTTGCGCTATATTTTCACTCGTTTGAAAGAGTAAAGGGTGTACACTCTTTACTCTTTATCGTTTTTGGAAGAGATGTGGAGACCACCTTTCACCAAGGGGGTGGCTTCGCCAGAGGTGGACTCCACTTTTGTTCGCTCGCTGAGTAGCTATGAAACACATTCGTAATTTCTGCATCATCGCGCACATTGACCACGGGAAATCCACTCTCGCCGATCGTTTATTGGAGCGCACGGGGGCTGTGTCGGCCCGTGAGATGACGAAGCAGGTGTTGGATGATATGGAGTTGGAGCAAGAGCGTGGCATCACGATCAAGCTACACGCGATCCAGCTTCGGTACAAGTCGCGAGATAACAACGACTACGTGCTCAACCTCATTGATACACCGGGTCATGTTGACTTCACCTACGAAGTCTCGCGCTCCCTCGCCGCGTGTGAAGGGGCTATCCTCGTGGTAGATGCAACCCAGGGAGTGGAGGCACAGACGATCTCGAATCTCTACCTTGCCATTGATGCCGGGTTGGAGATCATTCCATTCATCAACAAAATTGATCTCCCAAGCGCCAAAACGATGCTCGACACGGTGAAGCATCAAGTTATGGATTTGATCGGATGTAAGGAAGAGGAGATCCTGATCGGAAGCGCAAAGTCGGGGGTTGGGACGGATGATGTTCTTGAGGCGATCGTCCAACGAATTGCCCCGCCTGCCGGTGATACGTCGGCGCCGTTGAAGGCGCTTATTTTCGATTCCGTGTTTGATGAATACCGTGGAGCCATCGCGTACATCCGTATCGTTGATGGAACAGTCAAAGAAAAAGACAAGATCCGGTTCTTCTCAAATGGCAGAGAGTTTCAGGCCGAGGATGTTGGAATATTGGAGATGCAACGGAAGCGAACGGGGATTCTCTTGGCGGGGGATGTTGGCTATATTATCGCGAACGTCAAGGACGTCCACGACACAAAGGTTGGGGATACGATCACGCTCGTTGAGAATCCAGCACCCGAGCCGCTTCCCGGGTACAAAGAAGTGAAGCCAATGGTGTTCAGCGGAGTGTATCCGTCGAATGCGGATGCGTTCGGCGAGCTTCGCGATGCGTTAGAGAAGCTCAAGTTGAACGACGGGGCATTGATGTTCGAGCCTGAAACGTCCGTCGCGCTTGGTTTCGGTTTTCGGTGTGGCTTCCTCGGATTGCTGCATATGGAGATCATTCGCGAGCGGTTAGAACGGGAATACAACCAATCGCTGATCAACACGGTCCCAAACGTTGAATATCGTGTCAAGAAAACCAACAAAGAAACGATCCTTGTTGATAACCCCGCCTACATGCCGACGCCCGGTGAGATCGAAGTCGTTGAAGAGCCGTACGTCAAATCCCAGATCATCGCTCCTACGGAATACATCGGCAGTATCATGAAGCTCTGCATGGATCGGCGCGGCATCCATAAGAACACAACGTATCTCAGCCCCGACCGCGCAGACATTCATTTCGAGTTGCCACTCTCTGAAATCATCTTCGACTTCTACGACAAGCTGAAGTCTATTTCGCGTGGATACGCATCATTAGACTACGATTTTCTTGAGTACCGTGAGTCCGATCTTGTGAAGCTCGACATTCTCCTCAACGGCGAACCGGTGGACGCTCTTTCGACCATCGTTCATCGCTCGAAATCGTACGAGTGGGGAAAGAAGCTTTGCAACAAGCTTCGCCAGTTGATCCCGCGACAGATGTTCGAGGTGGCGCTTCAGGCGGCGATTGGCAGTAAAGTCATTGCCCGCGAAACGATCAGCGCCATGCGCAAGAACGTTATCGCCAAATGTTATGGCGGTGACATCTCGCGGAAGCGGAAACTCCTTGAGAAGCAAAAAGAAGGGAAGAAGAGAATGAAGCAGGTTGGCCGTGTGGAGATCCCACAGGAGGCGTTTCTCGCAGTACTTTCATTGGAAGACTGATCTCATCAACATAACTACTCAGCTCGGTGGACATCCTGTAGTTACGGAAAAAGCATTGGCGCAGCGGAGAGTCCCGTAGGGACGACCTGTTTGTAGGACAAAGCAACATGAGAAATCACCAGAAGCTCCGTCAGGAGCGACCTGTTGATGCAGGGAATACAGGTCGCCCCGATGGGGCTTGAAGATCGTTTGCTAGTGTGGATTTCTACAAACAGTCCGCTCCTACGGAGCGGAAACACAACCTTGTGCCTGCACGCGCCAGTGGCGTTTTGGCACGCAGGGTGTTCAGGGTTGAATATGTGGACTGCCCCTGTATGCCAAATTCCCGAGAAGATATTCGGATTGTGAAGGATCACTTCTTCAGATGTTGAGCAGTTACTCATCAAGAATGAATTGGAGAACCACGTGAAAGAAAAAGATAACGTAGAATCGAAGGAAATGGCAGACCGTCTGCGCAAGTTCCTGCACGAGAAAGCAAAGCCTTTCTTCAAGGAAGTTGGGATCGTTCTCGGGGCCTTCCTTGTGCTCAACAACTTTGTCATTGCGTCATTCCTTGTTCCAACCGGCTCCATGGAGAATGAAGTCATGACGGGAGATCTGTTGTTCGTGAACAAGTTCATCTACGGTGGCACATCACCGCGAAACATTCCCTTCACCAACACCAGACTCCCGTGGTTTCGCGTTCCAGCCATTCGTGATGTTCACAGAGGAGACGTGATCGTTTTTGTATTTCCCGGTTACCGAGATGAAGTCAAGCCGGAGGAGTTTCAGTTTTACCTGAAGCGTTGCATCGGCTTGCCGGGCGATACGATAAAAATCGTCAATAGAGTTCTTAGCGTGAATGGAGAACAAATGCAACTTCCGCGGAATCAGAAGTTCAGCTATCGGCGCTCGATGTTCAACGATCAACCGGATGATAGGATCTTTCCGAGGGGTGTGCAGTGGAATGAGGACAACTACGGACCGGTAGTCGTACCACATCGTGGAATGACGATCCCATTAAGTCGCGACAATTACTCCCAGTGGGAAATGTTCATCCGGCGTGAAGGGCATTCGATCCGACTTCTCGATGACGTGGTGCAGATTGATGGAAATCCTGCAAACGAGTATGTCGTGGAGCGGGATTACTTGTTCGGAATGGGAGATCACCGCGATAACAGTCTCGACAGCCGCTACTGGGGTTTCATCCCGAAAGAGAATCTTGTGGGAACCCCGCTGATCGTTTATTGGTCCTGGGATACGAACACACCGCTCTATGATGTTTTCTCGAAGCTTGCGTCGATCCGATGGGGACGTGTGGGGACATTGATTCGCTGAGTATGGACTCGAACGAACTGACACGGTCTGAATCAGAAATGGCAGGCGATCCTGTTCTGGACAAACCTCAGGTAGTACGAAGGTCGTGGCGGGAGTATTTCCGGACCGTTGTGTTAACGCTTCTCGTCGCACTTCTGATCAAGGCGTTTGTCATCGAAGCATTCCGGATTCCTTCTGGGTCGATGGAGGAGACATTGCTTATTGGGGATTTTCTACTGGTGAATAAATTCGCATACTGGATTCGAATGCCGCGGTATGTTCCTTTGACGAAGATTGAACTCTCATCTCTCACGATCCCGCTCTTCAAAGATATCCGACATGGAGATGTTGTGGTCTTTGAGTTCCCTCATCTTGACGCGGAGTATGCGCGCTCGAGTGGTGCCCACTATATCAAGCGGTGCATCGGCCTTCCCGCCGACACGGTTGTGATGTTTGGGAATGAAGTGTTCATCAATGGAAATCGCCTTTCACTTCCGCCACATGCGAAGCAGAATGGGTCTGTTTCTCATTGGCAACAAAACCAGAGGCTCTTTCCTGCCGTGTCGAGGTTCTCCGATGGACGATACGGCCCCATCATCGTGCCGAAGAAAGGGGACACGATATCGCTTGATCCCTACACGATATATCACTGGCGTTGGATGATTACTCAAGAAGGCCACACCATCACACTTGATGAGGAGAAGAAGATATTACTCGACGGGCAGAGAACCGACTCCTATGTTATCCAACAGAACTACTACTTTGTGCTCGGGGATAATCGTGACAATAGTCTCGATAGTCGCTACTGGGGGTTCGTTCCGGAAAACAACATTATCGGGGAGGCGCTGATGGTCTATTGGTCATGGAATCCGGAGATTTCAGTTGGAAGCATTGGAGAAAAACTCGGGAGCGTGCGGTGGGACAGGATTGGGACAATTATAAAGTAGATTGTAGATTGAAGGTTGTAGGTTGAAAGTTGCAGGTTGAAGATTTTAGATTGAGGATTGGAAATTGACCATTCACCATTGACAATTGAAAATGTCCTCCCTTTATCTCCATATCCCTTTTTGCGATCACAAGTGCATCTATTGCGATTTCTATTCCGTTGCCCCGAACGGAAACAAAGAGAAGTTCGACGGCCTCGTTGACCGTTTTCTCAGCGCTCTTCGAACAGAAATAGAGTTACGACACGCAGACGGAAGATTCAACGCCGAGTATTCCACGATCTTCTTCGGCGGTGGAACGCCATCACTGTTGCCGCCGTCTAAGGTGGGTGAGATTCTCGATCTCCTACACGCGAAGTTCCGAGTCCGGTCGGATGCCGAGATTACGCTCGAAACAAACCCCGGTACCGTCGATCTGGAGAGGTTACGTGAATTCCGAAGCGCAGGGGTGAATCGTATCAGCATGGGGATTCAATCGTTCCATGATGATGATCTCAAGTTTCTCAGCCGCATTCACACTGCCGAGCAGGCGAAGTCGTGCGTTCGGGATGCGTTTCGGGCAGGCTTCGAAAACGTGAGCTTCGATCTGATCTTCTCGTTGCCGTCTCAATCGCTGCAACGATGGGAATCGAATCTTCAGCAGGCGGTTGCCCTTGAACCAAGCCACGTTTCTTGTTACAGCCTTATTGTTGAGCCAAACACACCACTTTACAAGATGGTGGAGTCAAAGCAGGTCTCTCCACTTCCGGAGAATGTTGACGCCGAGATGTATGAAACCACAATCGAGTTCTTACGAACTCATGGCTTCGAACAGTACGAGGTGTCGAACTTTGCCCGGCCCGGATTCAAGAGCCGCCACAATCTGTCGTACTGGAATCATGACCACTATCTCGGTTTTGGTCCGTCTGCTCACTCATTTTGGGATGGGCGGCGATTCTGGAACATCGCAAACATCGTGAACTACTCAGAGTTTCTGAATCGCGGTCAGTTACCGGAATCTGGAGGAGAAGATTTAACTGAAGAGCAGCTTGTCGAAGAGGAAATCTTCTTGGGTCTTCGGAGTGAGGGTATCGACCTGAAGAAGCTTCGACGATTGTACCGGAAAGATCTCATGGCAAGTGTTTCGTCCCGGGTCAACGAGTTCCGTGAGCAGAACTTGCTTGTGCTGGATCAGGAACGTCTGAGACTGACGTCGAAGGGGTACCTTCTTTGCGACGAGATCGCAAGCACGCTGGTGTTAGCCGGAATGCCCGGAGAAATGTATTACAAATGAGACACCCTAATCTATCTTTCCTGGCTTTGCTGGTTCTGCTTCCCTCCTGTAAATCTGGAACACCGGTCAATGGCGATGATCCAGAACCAAGGGGTTGGTATACTCTGACATTCGATACCACAGATGTCTTTGACTTGTCGTTCTTGAATCCATCCATCGGATGGATCTCTACGGTGGGAACCTATGAAGGGGGATGGCGGGGACGAGTAGCGTTCACTCGTGATGGTGGGAAGTCTTGGAGCCAGAGTTTGATTCTCTACGAAGGATTCTTGTACAACGTACATTTTGTAGACAATGCTGTTGGTTTCGCAGGGGCGGT
>JANONN010000307.1:0-12832 GCA_031420835.1 Ignavibacteriales bacterium
GAAGCGAACTTTTGATGCGACTCAACCGAGTCTGTGCTGATTCCAATGATCACTGCACCCTTGTTTTGCAGGTCTCCTCTGCCATCACGGAACGAGCATGCTTCTTTCGTGCATCCTGATGTGAAATCGCGAGGATAGAAATAGAGCACGACTTTCTTTCCACGGAAATCGGAGAGCGCCACTTCTTTTCCATCACTCCCCGGAAGCCGAAAATCGGGGGCGGCATCGCCTACTTGCACGTTTAACCCATGTGACTCAGTTACGGGCTGCGTTGAAGGAACAGAGGAAGTAGTACGCCGGGGGGCGGTCGTACGCTTCGTTCGGATGCGCTTGACACTATCACGCGTTTTCTGTTTCGTGCGCTTTTTGATGCCTCGTTTCGGTCTCTTAGTTTTCGCCATAGGTCATCCTTGCATTCCCGGCATTCCGCCAGTGGTGGACATTCCCTCGTCGATAGGTGAATCTTCCATTATTGGAGTCGGTTGTCTTAATTGCATTATTGTAGCGGTCTCGACCTTGCAGAAATGTGGAGATGAGGATAAAGTACTATTCACTTAACTTCAAGTTGATGAAACAGATAGCAAATACGGCTGTTTCCAGCACCTCACGTCGAGGTATGAAGACGCGTTCACTTAACGTCAGTTTGTCAACTCTCATGATCTTGCTAAGTGATGAGAATTCCGCTTACATCACAGTCCCCTTCCTCGTGCAGAGAACCTTCGATTTCAATGGGAAATTAGGAAAAATTTTATTTTCTTTCTCTTGCAACTATGTCACTATCTCAAATTGATCCCTTCCCGGCACTTAGGAGTTCCCCATGGCTGACACATTAACGATCATAGACAACCGCACAGGAACGAAGTACGAGATCCCGATCGAACTGGATACCATTCGCGCATCGGACCTACGGAAAATCAAACTCAACGCAGAAGATTTCGGGATGATGAGCTACGACCCGGCATTCATGAATACTGCGTCGGTCAAAAGTCGGATTACATTTATTGATGGCGATAAGGGGATCCTTCGCTATCGCGGGTATCCAATCGAGCAACTCGCTGAGAAGTGCAACTCCTTCCTTGAGGTCGCCTATTTGTTGCTCCATGGAGATCTCCCAACTCAACAACGGCTCGACTGGTGGCGGCAGAATATCCGCGAGCACACTTTTGTGCACGAAAACATCAAGAAGCTCATGGGGAGTTTCCGTTATGATGCGCACCCGATGGGGATGTTTACTAGCACGATAGCAGCGCTTTCCACGTTTTATCCTGAAGCAAAGAATGTCTTTGACGAAGAAACTCGATGGAAGCAGATTTATCGGCTCATCGGAAAAGTTCCGACGATTGCCGCCTTTGCTTATCGCCACACAAAAGGACTGCCATACTTATATCCCGAGAACCATCTCACCTACACCGCCAATTTCTTGACGATGATGTTTAAGATAGGCGATCCAAACTACAAGGTCCATCCAACACTCGAGCACGCATTGACGGTACTTTTTATTCTCCACGCCGACCACGAACAAAATTGCAGTACTAACGTCATGCGCAGCATCGGCAGCTCACACGTGGATCCGTTCTCCGCATGTGCCGGAGCGGCGGCAGCGTTATGGGGACCGCTCCATGGCGGCGCAAACGAAGCTGTGCTGAAGATGTTGGACGAAATTGGGACGATCAAGAATGTTCCCGCATTCGTTAAGGAAGCGAAGGAGGGAAAAGGACGATTGATGGGATTCGGCCACAGGGTGTACAAGAACTACGATCCTCGTGCAACAGTGATCAAAAAACTTGCGTACGAAGTCTTTGAGGTCACGGGCAAGAATCCCAAGCTCGATATTGCATTGGAGCTCGAGCGGATTGCTCTCGAAGATGAGTACTTCGTCAAGCGAAAGCTGTATCCGAACGTGGATTTCTATTCTGGCTTGATCTACCAAGCGATGGGCTTTCCGATGGATTTCTTTCCGGTGCTCTTTGCGATCCCGCGGACAGTAGGCTGGCTTGCTCAGTGGCAAGAGCATTTGCTCGATCAAGAGCAGAAAATCTCCAGGCCGCGACAGATTTATCTGGGGCCAGAAGAGCGTCCGTGGGTTGCGATTGAGAAGCGGAAGTAACGATGAAAATTTTTCTCCTGTCTGTCATGATCGGCGACGCTTTTGGAGAGCGACGGTGGTTGATGGAATCCTGGCAAGATAGTAAACACTTCCCGCGCATCAGGAGGAGCGAACGGGACGCGGTGTCATTGCTGCTGCTCACCGCGTTGATACTCGCTCCTGCCTGCCAGCAACTTCCTTCGGCACCCGCGGAAACGAGGCGAGGCACAATCCGGGGCGTCACACTTGTCGACTGGTCACCGACGGGCTACGGCAGACCCCAAGCCGACAGTGCTCTCCAGTCCATTGCTTCTACCGGAGCGAGCCATATCGCGGTCATTGTCACTGCCTACCAGAAAAACCGGTTCTCAAACACGGTTCGAGTCGACAGCTTGCGAACACCGTCTGTGACTGCCATCCGCCACGTATTGCACTCCGCGGCGAGGTTGGGACTGAAGACTGCCATGAAGCCGCATGTGGACATCGACGACGGGTCGTGGCGCGGGTATATCAATCCTCCAAATTCTGATTCCTGGTTTGCCTCCTACCGCTCGTTCATCCTTCCGATAGCCTCGCTGGCTGAATCGCTCGGCGTCGCTCAGTTCATTGTCGGTACGGAGCTGGCGTCAACGATCAGCTCGTCAGGCGAGTGGAAGGAGACGATCGCACGCGTACGCTCCGTCTTCAGCGGCTCGATCATCTATGCAGCTTCGTGGGATGAGGCCGCCAGAGTGCCGTTCTGGATTCAGCTCGACTACGTGGGCGTTAATTTCTATTTTCCGGTTGCACAGAGAACCGATCCCGGTCAGTTCGAAATCCTTGCGGGATGGCAGCCTTGGATTGAGCGGCTGCACGTGCTGCAGAACCTCGCGGGGAAGCGTATTATCCTTACCGAAATCGGTTATCGCAGCGTCGACGGGGCCGGACTCCGCCCGTACGATTTTGCATCGAATCCGCCTCTGGATCTGCAGGAGCAGGCTGATTTGTACTGGGCAGCGATGCAGGCGATCGCAGGTCAAGAGTGGATTGAAGGACTCTATTGGTGGAACTGGAGAGCCGATGGAACCGGCGGGCCTCTGGACAAAGATTTTACCCCCGCAGGGAAGCCTGCTCAACTCGAACTTGAAAAGAGCTGGAACCCTTGAGCAAACACATGGCCAAATCCGTACACAAACTGGTTTTCCTCACTCTGCTCGCCTTCTTGGTTCCCATCGCCCCAGCAGCGCCACAAACCTCTGTTGACTCGAGCTCGCTACCCTATCACCTTCGTGCCGGAGCTCTTGAGCTTGGCGTTTCAGCATCCTTTGTTGTGGTGGAGGAAGCGACGCGGATACGTGCGGGGTTGCGAGCGGGAAAAATGGTTCATGCACCGCTTGGATTAGGCACTGCAGAGCTTGAGGTAAACTACTCTCATATCAGCTCCCTCGATGTCGTAAACATCGAGGGCCATTTCTTTTGGCACTTCAATCCGATCAGCGGTCCGCTTCAGCCATTTATCGGCCCAGCAGCGGGAGTTCGGCAGGAGTGGCTGGGGAGCTTCCGGCAGGCGAGATATCCCGTCGGACTCAACGCAGGGTTTTATTACTTGGTCTCACATGGAGCAGCACTTCGATGGGAAGTGCAATACCGACATATCCTGCACGATCCCGTCCGGAATTATTCTGAATACGAGATGGTTCTGGGTATCTCTCTCCTGCTCTCGAACCAGCCTGAATAGCAGCGACGAAACGATTTTTTATTTTCTTTGTCCGGGAGGTTTCACCATGAATCCCGAACGAGCATATCTCCGATGGTCGGGCGTACTTTCCCGAGCAATCGCTGCAGAGAGGACTTTTTCACGAACCGATAAACGGTGTTGCATAAAGACCACCCCAAGGGATGTCAAGAGACATAATATTCTTATCTGAATATCCCTTTTGGGGATTATCACTCTTCGCCTAGAGGAATCTGACTGAGTAGTTACGATTCGAGCTTTGATTCAAAAACCAACAACGGCGAGTCACAAACATGACGATAAAGAAAAATCTTCGAGAGCGTTTCTTCCTCATAATATCCACGTCAGGTGGAGCGGGCCACACGCGAGCAGCCGAAGCGCTTCTCAAAGCTGCTTCCAATTCGCGTTACCCCATTCGGGCAGAACATCATGATTGTTTAGACTTCACATCGAAGCTGTTTAAGCGGATGTATGCCGACTCATACCTCGAGATGGTCAATCGCGTTCCGGAGCTATGGGGTTATCTCTACAGCAAATCTGAAGCAAAGCCTTACCGGAAGAAGCAAATGCTCGAGTTCTTCGACTACTTCAACTACCGGCAGTATGTTCGCTTTCTCCAATCCTCCAACGCAGATGCAATCATTTGCACGCATTTCCTTCCATTCATTTCGATCTCAACCGAGTTGCTACAACAGGGAATCACAACACCCATCTTTGCCGCAACGACGGATTTCGACGTTCATCAGTATTGGGTGGATCCAATCGTAAAGCGATACTTCGTGTACCATGAGGAATCTGCCTGGCAGCTTCAGGGGAAAGGTGTGGAGAAGAAACATATTTCTGTGACGGGGATTCCTTTGATGAACGAATTCAGTAAACGCCAAAATAAAGAGAAAGCTCAGTCATCACTTGGACTACGGAAGAAGAGCTTCACCGTCCTGATTCTTTCCGGAGGATTCGGTGTTGGGCGAGTGGAAGAGATCGTCCAGCACACGCTCAAGACTCTTGAGAAACACACGAAGCGACACTTCAACCTCCTTATCGTCTGCGGCAAGAATGAAGCACTGAAGGCAAATATCGAGAAAATGAATGTCCCGACAAACGTGACCGATCGAGTGTTCGGATTTGTCAATAACATCCATGAACTGATGGATGCGTCGGACGTTCTAATATCGAAGTCTGGCGGACTCACATCTGCAGAAGCGATGGCAAAAGGATTGCCGATCATTATCGTTGACCCAATCCCGGGACAAGAGTCGAGGAACGCAGGCATCATTGTCGAATTCGGCGCCGGGTGGCAAGCGCTCGATCACCATAACCTCCGCTTCAAACTCGACAAGATCATACAGAACCCTGAAATGCTTGCCACAGCACGTACCGCCACAAAACGACTCGCAAGGCCACACGCCGCACGCGACATCCTGGAAAGCGTTTACACCTTTGTCTCTCAGAACTCCTAACGACGGAACTTCGTCATGAAGATTAAGCTTAATGGTACTTCCATCAACTACTCGGAGCGCGGGCTTCCGAATGGTCTGCCCGTGGTGTTCGTTCATGGGTTCCCGTTCAACCACACGATGTGGGAGCCGCAGATGAAGGCGCTTCCCAATGAGATACGCGCCATCACCTACGACGTTCGCGGGCATGGCGAAAGCGATGTTGGCGATGGTCAATACATGATCGAGTTCTTTGTTGATGATCTGATTGCTCTTCTGGATCATCTCGTGTTACAACAAGTCGTGCTCTGCGGACTTTCGATGGGTGGCTACATCGCTTTGCGAGCAATGGAACGACACCCGGAACGCTTCAAGGGCTTGATCTTGTGCGACACCCGAAGCGAAGCGGATCCAAACGAAGGAAAAGTCAAACGTTCTGCATCTATCAAAGCCGTGAAGACCAACGGCGTGCGAGCCTTCGCAGAGGGATTCGTCAAAGCCGTCTTTGCACCTCAAACATTCGAGAAGAATCCTGCAGCCGTAGAAACGATAAAGAACATCATCGAAGCCAACGCACCGTTCGGCATCTGCGGCACGCTGCTTGCCCTTGCCGCCCGGACTGACGCCACCGCTTCGCTCGCGAACATCAAAGTCCCAACGCTCATCCTTGTTGGCGAACACGATACGCTCACTCCGGTCTCAGCTTCGCAATCGATGCAGGAAAAGATCGCGGGGTCGGAAATGCACATCATCCCGAACGCCGCTCACATGAGCAACATTGAGAATCCGGAAGCGTTTAATGCCACGCTGATGAAATTCCTGAAGCGGTTTTAGGATGAAGAAGCAACCTCCCCTTAATCCCCTCCTTGGTAAGGAGGGGAAAATACTTATGCAAACTTCATCATCCGATCAATTTTTGCCCCCCTTAGCAAGGGGGACGCGTGTATTATACGCAGGGGGTCATACTCGTTGAGTCAATCCTCTCCACAACCATCTTCCCTTCCCCGTGTTATGGGGCAGTGGGATTTGATCGCGCTGACTGTCAACGGCATTATCGGCAGCGGGATTTTTTTTCTTCCTTCTACCATCGCAGCACTCACGGGAACCTTCAGCCCGTATGCGTACGTCATCTGTGCCGTTGTAACGATGACGTTCGTTCTCTCGTTCGCTGAAATTTCAAGCCGATTTGATGCGGCGGGCGGACCCTATCTCTACGCCTATGAAGCGTTTGGTAAGTTCGTCGGGTTTGAAATCGGGTGGATTGCATATTTGACACGGCTCTCTGCCGTTGCTGCAAACTATAACCTCTTTATCATCTACCTCGGGCATTTTTCTCCGGCTACGACCTCCGGCGTTCTCCGCGCATCGATCGTGTTTTTGCTGCTTGCTATGTTTACATTCATCAACATTCGCGGTGTCAAGTACGGAGCGTGGACCGTCGATATTATTACGATCGTGAAGCTCCTCCCTCTTCTCCTACTGATTGTTGTAGGAATTTGGTATATCGAAGGTGAAAATCTCGTGGTGAGAGAGCTTCCCCCGACTGAAGATTTTATGAGAGCGATGTTCTTACTCACGTTTACCTATGGTGGCTTTGAAGTGGTCACGCTTCCCACCGGCGAATCTGTCGACCCAAAGCGGCATGTCCCCCGCGCGTTACTCGCTGCGCTCCTGGTCGTCACGACAGTCTATTGCTTGATCCAACTTGTTTCCGTCGGTGTACTGCCGTCACTTGCATCGGAGGAACGGCCAACGGCTGCCGTCGCCACCTCCGTTCTCGGTACGTTTGGCGGTGATCTGATCGCTTTTGGCGCGTTGGTCTCCACCTTCGGATATTTCAGCGGGTCAATCCTTGCAGTGCCACGCTTAACCTACGCACTCGCTGAAAAACATCAGCTTCCTCAATTCTTTGCTCGAATCCACGCTACCTTCCGAACGCCATATCTTTCAATCCTATTCTACTCGATCGTCGTTTTTCTGCTTGCGGTCTTTTCGAACTTCATAACACTTGCGGCTGTGAGCGTTGTGTCACGATTGATCTATTACATCACGACGTGCGCCGCCGTTTTTGTCTTCCGTAGAAAAGAACGCGCGCCGTTTACAATTCCTTTCGGACCGGTCATTCCTGCGCTAGGAATTCTCTTCGCGCTGTACCTCTTGCGCTATCCAAAACCGGATGAAGTGTACTTCACTCTTGGGGGAATCGCTGTTGGAACCGTCCTTTATTTCTTCGTCAGGAAGAGTGACAACAATCGACCGTAAATCGTTAGAGCAGCTACAGGAAACTATTACGCACTGTCGTATGTGCCCGCGTCTCGTACGATGGCGAGAAAAAGTCGCTCGCGAAAAGACAAAGCGTTTTGTAGATTGGGATTATTGGGGGAAGCCGAATCCCAGCTTCGGCGATTCGAACGCCAAGCTTCTTCTGGTCGGACTTGCACCAGCAGCGCACGGTGGAAATCGCACCGGACGAATGTTCACCGGCGACCGGAGTGGCGACTGGCTTTATCGCGCTTTGCACAAAGCGGGCTTTGCGAATCAGCCGACGTCGGTGTCCCGCGATGACGGCTTACGACTGAACGATTGCTACATCACAGCCACCTGCCGATGTGCACCACCGCAGAACAAGCTTCTCCCGAAGGAAATCCAAAATTGCCGTCCATTCTTGCTGCGCGAACTTGAACTGCTCAAGAATGTGAGAGTCATTGTCGGACTCGGCAAAGTCGGTTTTGATGCGGTGTTTTCATCGTTCAAGGAACTCCGCCAAAGAGCTGGCGGACAAGTCCAATGGACTTCCCTCAAGAAAAAACCGGTTTTTGGTCATGGGGTTGAATACCAACTCAACGAGCGGGTCACCCTCCTTGGCTCGTTTCATCCGAGCCAACAAAACACCTTCACCGGCAGACTCACCGAGCCAATGTTTGATGGTGTGTTCGCTAGAGTGAACCTGCTGCTTTCTAAGAGATGAAGGTTTGGATGTTTGACCTTATAGCAATCTCAGGGTATATTTTGATACGACAACGATATGAGGTAGCTCATGTTAAATGAAAAACAGAATGTCAACTCGTCACCTAGAATAGAGATCCAACCCTTCAACCGGCTTCGCCGTCTTCGCATGACGGATGCGCTTCGCTCAATGGTGCGCGAGACGGAGCTTTCGAAGAAGGATTTCATTTATCCGCTCTTTGTAGTGCCGGGAACGAAGGTACGCAAAGAAGTCAAGTCAATGCCGGGCGTCTTTCAGCTTTCGATTGATGAGACGGTGAAGGAATGTGTGGAAGTGAAGAGCCTCGGCATCCCTGCTGTGATTCTCTTCGGCATTCCATCCCACAAAGATGAAATGGGGAGTGAGGCGTACGATGAAGCGGGAATCGTCCAGTTGACAATCAGAGCGATCAAGAAAGAAGTCCCTGAGCTTGTGGTCATCACCGATGTCTGTCTCTGTGAGTACACATCGCATGGACATTGCGGGATCGTCCGCAACGGCGAGATTGTGAACGATGAATCTATCGAGCTGCATGCGAAGGAAGCATTAACACACGCGCAGGCAGGCGCCGATATGGTCGCTCCATCCGATATGTTCGACGGGCGGGTGAAAGCAATTCGCCAAACGCTTGATGAAAGCAATTTCCCCAACATTCCCATCATGTCATACGCGGCAAAGTATGCCTCCGGTTTCTACGGACCTTTCCGCGAAGCCGCCGAGAGCACGCCTCAGTTCGGCGATCGCCGCTCCCATCAAATGGATCCTGCCAACAGCGACGAAGCCCTGCGCGAAGTCGAGCAGGACATCAAAGAAGGCGCCGATATCGTTATGGTAAAACCAGCTCTTCCTTATCTCGACATCATCCGCCGCGTCAAAGACCGATTTCAAATGCCAACGGCTGCTTACAACGTGAGCGGTGAGTATTCGATGATCAAGGCCGCCGGACGGAACGGATGGATTGACGAGCAGCGCGTGATGATGGAAGTGCTGCTCAGCATCAAACGTGCGGGGGCAGACTTGATCCTCACCTATTTTGCGAAAGATGCCGCAAAGCTTCTCAAGTAATGGACAACGAATAATGTCAAAAGTATTTCTTCTCGTTACTCTCCTTGGAGTTCTCGTTCGTAGCTCCTACGCCCAATGCTCTGATGCCGGAGTTTGTTCTATCGGGCACGCAGCATCATCACCAAATCACCGACTCAGTCTCGACTACGCCTTTGGTTCCAGCGGAAAACCGGACGATCTGAGATTCCATTCAGTTGGTCTCGGCTTATCGCTCCGTGTCTTTGAAGGATCAACGCTTACCGTCACTCTGCCGTACAACGGTCAATCGGGTCCGATGGGTGCAGCAAGCGGCATCGGAGACATAACGCTGCTTATCGTCCACAACGTGTCAGATGATGGAGGCATAACCGTACAAGTGGGCGGTAAGATCGCCACGGCAGATGCCAACGCTAAGAATTTGCCGCAGGCATACCAGAGCGGACTCGGAACTAACGACTTGTTGTTTGGAGTTGGATACACCTTCAATTCGTGGACATTCGCCGCGGGGTATCAATTCTCTCCGGGGCGAAGCAACAACAAGATCGATCGCCTGAAGCGCGGTGATGATCTATTGCTTCGAGCCGGCTATGGTATCCCTCTTGAAAAAGCAAATCTCTCGGCGGAAGTTCTTGCCATCAAACGGCTGGCTCGTTCAAGCGTTCTGAAACAGCCACCAAGCACACCTGAACAGTTTGTAGATATCCCTGGGAGTGATCAGTTGCAGGTCAATTTGATTGGACGAATCACCTACCCTGTTGCGGAGACGTACGAACTTCATGGCTTAGTTGCTCTACCCACCATTCAGCGAAAAGTCAACGTCGACGGCTTGAAGCGAGCTATTTCGCTGTCGGTAGCACTTTCTTTTTTCCTCTAGTATTGTTTTCATGAAGAATATCCTCGTCACCGGTGGAACGGGATTCATCGGATCGAGTCTTGCCATTGCGCTCGTGGAACAAGGGTACAATGTGCGGATTCTTCGACGTGAGAATTCAGATCTGCGAGCGATCGGCAACTTAGAGGTTCAACACGCCCTTGGTGATATCCGGGATGTGGAAGCCGTGAGGCGTGCCGTGAAGGGATGCGACACGGTGTTTCATACCGCGGCGGTTGTTTCGTACTGGAGGCGTCAACGAGATCACATGTTTGATGTGAACATCGGCGGGACGCGCAACATCGTTGATGCCTGTCTTGAAGTTGGCGTCGAGCGTCTCGTTCATACAAGCTCTATTGCCGCAATAGGTCATTCTCCCGGTCAACTCGCGGACGAATACACGCAATTCAATTGGTTGTCGCTTAACATTGGATACCGTATCTCGAAGCATCTATCCGAGCAGGAGATCATTCGAGGACTCAAGATCGGTTTACCGGCGGTGATCGTCAACCCGGCGGTGGTGATAGGTCCGCGTGACATTCACTTCCATGGCGGACAGATCATTCGCGACGTGTATAAGAAACGGATCTTCTATTACCCACGAGGCGGAACCAACGTCGTTTACGTTGATGATGTCGTTCGCGGACATATTGCAGCTGCGCGACAGGGACGCATTGGTGAACGTTACATTCTCTCCGGCGAAAATCTGACACATCAACAGATGGTCACAATTATAGCTGAGCAAGTAAATGGACTGAAGCCATTTCTGTTACTCCCAAAGACCATTGCGATCGGCATTGCGTCCATCGCTGAACTCGTTGCGCTCGCGACGAGAACGAAACCGTGGGTTACACGTGAGCTTGTTGCCGGACTCGATCGGACGACCCACTTCAGCCACGCAAAGGCAACGCGCGAGCTTGGCTATTCTCCCATCCCCTTCCGTGTTGCTGTTCAAAAAACGTTCGAATGGTATCGGCAGTATGGGATGATATGACCTCACCAGGGTCGGGACGGGCGTCCCGAACTACAATTCCCCCCCACAACGCCAATGGATTTCCCGGAGAAAATCGTGTACGTTATCTTCGTTCTTATCAGACAAGGAAATCATGAAAACAAAAAGATCTGACAAGCTGTTCGAGAAAGCACAGAAGCTCATTCCCGGCGGAGTCAATTCACCGGTGCGGGCGTTCAAATCGGTGGGACGCACTCCGCTTTTCATCAAGAAAGCAAGAGGCGCATACATTTGGGATGTTGACGGCAATAAGTTTATAGATTATGTCGGTTCGTGGGGGACGATGATTCTCGGACATGCCGACCCGCGTATTCTCAAATCAATCCGAAACGCTGCCACTGGTGGGACGAGCTTCGGCGCTCCAACGGAACTCGAAGTGAAAATGGCCGAGTTAATCACTCGCATCATTCCATCGATAGAGATGGTGAGAATGGTCAACTCCGGAACCGAAGCGACCATGAGCGCCATCCGGCTCGCACGCGCATACACAGGACGTGAGAAGATCATGAAGTTTGAAGGATGTTATCATGGGCATGGAGATTCATTCTTGATCAAAGCCGGATCGGGCGCGATGACGCTCGGGGTCCCCGACAGTCCAGGCGTGCCCGCAGCTATCGCCGCCGAAACGCTCACTGCCCGTTACAACGATCTTGCCTCAGTCAATCAACTCGTGAGTCAACATTCAAACTCCATCGCGGCCATCATCGTTGAGCCGGTTGTCGGAAATATGGGATGCGTCCCGCCACAGCCCGGTTTTCTTGAAGGGTTGAGGAAAGTTTGTGACTCGAATGGTATCGTACTTATTTTCGATGAAGTCATGACTGGATTCCGCGTTGCGTTAGGAGGGGCGCAGGAGTTGTATGGCGTCAAACCAGATTTGACGACCCTCGGAAAAATCATCGGCGGCGGATTGCCCGTTGGAACGTACGGAGGAAAGCGAGAGATCATGCAGATGGTCGCTCCCTCAGGTCCAATGTATCAGGCGGGAACGCTCTCGGGAAATCCACTTGCGATGGCGGCAGGGTACGAGATGCTAACGCTTCTGATAAAGAACCCCTCCGTGTACAAGAAGCTAGAGAAACTTGGTGCGATGCTCGAAGAAGGGATAAGGGGAATTCTGAATCGGAAGGGATTGGAGTTTCAGGTCAATCGCGTAGGCTCGATGTTCACGATCTTCTTCGCCGACACACTCGTTGTTGACTACGACACGGCGAAGAGATCAGATACTGTCGCTTTCGCATCGTACTTTAGGGGGATGTTGAAGAACGGAATCTATCTACCACCCTCACAGTTTGAAGCGGCATTTATTTCGGCGAGCCACAGTGCGTCTGATGTTAAGAAAACCATCCGCGCGATTCAGTCTGCAATTCACCAGCATAAACCCTCGTAATCAAAAGCCATGTTGGACGGGACTCCTGTCCCGTCTGGAACGAAAACCTTGTCAAGAGTTGCGCGCAGACTCCCGAAGTCTCCCGCCAAAACATGGTGGGCAGGTCGAAACTCCCCAGCTGTGAAGGTCCGAAGGACTCCTGAACAAAACAAGTTGGTGAGAAACCATAAAGAGCGGGAGTCCTTCCACACGACCCCTCCCGACAACTCCCTTGTAGCATGCGGTCCACCGTTCGGCCTTATCCTTTCACACAATAGATTCTTGTCGCCTCGTGAAAAAAAAGCCGTTCAGAC
>JANONN010000308.1:0-7001 GCA_031420835.1 Ignavibacteriales bacterium
CGTGACGGTGGTTCGCGGGGGAAAGGAAGCCCTTGCCACGTCTAAAAAGGAAAGACAGTTCGACGCCGTGATTCTTGATATGAACATGCCAACAATGGGTGGAAAAGAAACATTCATTCGCCTCAAAGAACTTGACCCCAACGTCAGTGTGATCATTTCCACCGGTTACAGCAATTCAGTTGTCGACGAAGCGCCGTTGCGTGATTCTGTTGACGCCTTCCTCCAAAAGCCCTATCAAATTGAAGAACTCTCAAAGACGATGCATCACGTTTTCTCCAAAAAGCGAAACACTGGCACGATCATCTCGTGATCATAGCTGCGATTGGTTGCAAGTCTTTCAAATAAGTGGTAACATTTTCGGACTACAAGCATGAGCAGCGCGATGATCCTCTCACGACGGCAACAGGTCTTTCTTCTATGAGCTTGAAATCATTCGGTGCGGAGCTCCGTCGGGCGCGTGAAGAGCAACGGGTCTCACTCATGGATATCTCCGCTGCAACGCGTATTAACATGAAGTTTCTTGAGGCAATGGAGGAGGGGAACTTCGCGATCTTGCCGCAGACGTATGTGCGTGCCTTCCTGCGTGAATACGCCCAATCGGTAAATCTGCCGGCCAATGAGGTATTGGCAAAGTATAATGAGGCAAGTGGTGGTAAGCCAACAGAAAAGAAAGGAGAGGCACACGCAGGTGAAAAAACGTCTGCGTTCGTCCCAGGTCTTCAAACACAGTCTGCTCGGGCGCCCCTTCAACGTCATGCTATGATGATTGCGGCAGCACTCGGCGCAATTGTGCTGGCGTTGTATGTGATCAACACAAGCACGAATTCGCACGCGCCCCGACCCGTCCCTGAAGTCCCATTTGATAATGTGGTAAGAGAATCCGAAGCGACGCTGGTGAAGCCGGAAACGATTGTGGCCTCAATCGCGCCGATAAAACCTCCTGAGCCGGACAGTCTCCGACTTGAGATTGCGACGACCGATTCCGTCTGGATTAGTCTCGTGATTGATGGAAAGAAGACAGAAGAATACCTATTCGCCCCCAATCGACGAAAAACATGGGTGGCCAAGGATCGTTACATGATTACGATGGGAAATGCAGGCGGTGCTACTTTCAAACTGAATGGAGAAGAATTGCCGCCGCTTGGAAGACGTGGCGCGGTGGTGCGCAATGTTGTGCTGAATGAAGAGGCCCTGAACAAAAAGCTCTAAGTCGTTCTTTTCACGAAGTGATGCCTTCGGCAGACATTGTATGCCAGCGAAGTCCCCCAGCGCATCCGTCGTCAGGCGGATTGAAACTCTCCACAAGCAGCTGCGAGAGCACGATTACAAGTACTACGTGCTGGCTGAACCGAGCATCTCTGATGAGGAATATGACCGGTTGATGTGGGAACTGATCGAGTTGGAGAATGAGCATCCCGATCTTCGATCGCCCGATTCTCCTTCTCAGCGCGTAGGAGGCGCTCCAACGAAAGAGTTTGCCGTCGTCACGCACACCGTTCCGATGTTAAGTCTCTCGAATACTTACAACGAGGCAGAAGTTAGAGACTTTGATCGTCGGGTGCATTCTCTCCTCCTCGACGAGCAGAATGAGTATGTAAGCGAGTTGAAGTTTGACGGCGTAGCCATCAGTCTCGTGTATGAAAACAGCGTGCTGGTTCGCGGAGCGACGAGAGGCGATGGGATGGAAGGAGACGATATAACACAAAATCTCAAAACCATCCGCTCAATTCCGTTACGGCTGCGAACACGAAGTAGATCCGAAGACATTGAAGTTCGTGGCGAAGTATTCATGACGAGGAGTGATTTCAAGACAATGAATGAAGAGAGAGAGTTAGCGGGAGAAAAACTATTTGTGAATCCCCGCAACGCCACCGCTGGAACATTGAAAATGCAAGATCCAAAGATCGTTGCGCAGCGTCCGCTCAAGTTCTTCGCATATTCCCTTCGCGTTGAACGAGGCGGCCCTTCGACGCACGTTGAAAGCCTCAATCATATGCGCGAACTTGGTTTCCCCGTGAGCGAGCATGGAAGCTTATGTAGAACCTTGGACGACGTCGTACGCTATTGGCGGGAATGGGAAGAAAAACGAGACACTCTTCCCTTTGACATTGATGGTATCGTTGTCAAGGTGAACTCGCTGCGTCAGCAGGAGCGGCTTGGGGCGATTGCAAAAAGCCCGCGATGGGCGATAGCCTTCAAGTTTGCAGCGCGCAAAGCAGAGACGACTATTAAGGGCATTACGCTGCAGGTTGGTCGAGTAGGAACCATCACGCCGGTAGGAGAACTGGAACCGGTCTTTCTCGGCGGGACCACAGTATCGCGCGCAACTTTGCATAACGTTGATTACATTATAGAGCTTGATGTTCGTCCGGGCGATACGGTGATTGTAGAAAGGGGTGGCGATGTCATTCCGAAAATTAGCGGCGTCGTTAAAGAGAAACGACCGGCGGGACTCGAGAAGTTCAAAATGCCGACGAGGTGTCCCGAATGTGGTTCGAGGATCTACAGACCGGCAGATGAAGTAAACTACTACTGTGAGAACACTGAATGTCCGGCCCAAGTGAAGGGGCGCATTCTGCATTTTGCTCATCGTGGCGCGATGGACATCGAAGGTCTCGGGGAAGCCGTAGTGGATCAATTGGTCGGTTTGGAGTTGATCAGGAATTATGCGGATTTGTATGAACTTAGATCAAGAAAAGCTCAGTTGCTCCGATTGGAGCGATGGGGTGAGAAAAGCGTCAATAACCTTCTTGATGCAATTGAGAAAAGCAAGAAGAAGCCGTTCTCACGATTGGTCTATGCGTTAGGAATTCGACACGTGGGTGCCGGAGTAGCGCAATTGGTGGCGACTAACATCCGGTCGATGGCAAAACTTAAGGTGGCTTCAGCGGAGCAACTGGAGGGAATTCAGGGTATCGGGCCGCGGATTGCAGAGAGCGTTGTTCATTTCTTTCAGGATTCGCATAATAGGAAGCTCATCGAGCGATTGGAGCGTGCGGGTTTGATAATGGAAGGGAGAGCACCAAAAAGTATTCGATCGTCCCCGTTTGTAGGGAAAACGGTGGTCTTGATCGGTGGGTTGATTTCCATGACACGAGATGAGGCGAAAGAAGAGATCGAAGCACGCGGTGGTCGTGTTGCAGCATCCGTGAGTAAGCATACAGACCTTGTCGTGGCAGGTGAAGACGGAGGAACTAAATTGCGAAAGGCTCGCGAGCTCAATATCGCGACGATCGGAGAAGATGAATTTCTACAACTGTTACAATCGAAATCCTAACTATCACTCACATACTGTAGGGGGTTTTATGATGAAACCTACGTTCCGCTTTCTCGTTATCGTCGTTTTCACACTGTTGGTATCGGCCGCATTTGGTCAGGTACGTGTGGGAAAACTTGGCATCGGTCTGCGTGGAGATGCTTATATGTTCCAGGCAGATCATAAGAGCACAAAAAACACCCCTGGTGGTGGTCTCGATGTGAACTACTCCCTCTGGGAGAACATCGGGATACGTATGGCTGTTGGCGGAGGATCGCTGCAATCGAAAAATACCAGCACTGGGTTAAGACATACGACTTCGATCTTCTATGGGAATTTTTACGTTAGCGGCGACTTCATGCCGAACAACTCGTTCAACCCTTTCATTTTTGCTGGCGGCGGACTGTTTTACTTTGATCCTCGGTGGGATGCACCCGGGCTCTCTTCTGCCAAAGGTGGACTGTTAACTTCGTTCAGCGGCGGGGCAGGCGTAGATTATTTCTTGAGCGAGTTCATATCCATATCACTCTCGGGAGAATATGTCTTGAGTAGCACAGATCGTTTGGACGGAGAGAAAATATCTGGGACGTCAAGCGATTCTTACCAACGATTCAGTTTCGGCATTCGCTACTACTTCTTCGATCAAGACTTCATCACCACGTTGCTCAAAGCTCTCGAAGAACGGTATAAGAAATAAGATTAGGAGAAAGGGTTCTTAGGTAGAGCAAGATGTTTGAACGGGTTCGACTGAAGATTGGAGTTTCCGTTGCCAGATTCCGCTTCCGCAAGTATCGTGACCCGATTATTCAATTCACAAATGCAGTATCGCGCGCCCGCCGGGTGCTGATCCTCTTACCCGAATCGACAGGTGAAGCGCCGTATGTGCTCGAGGTTCTTCGGTTTTTCAACCAGCGATTTTTAGGAAATTCTGTTCAGGTTGTGGTTCGCAAAGACTTAGCAAAATATATTGTGCAGAATCAAAATAACAACATAATTCTTTTCGACGAGAGTGAGATCAATAAATGGTTCCTCCCGCGCAAGCAGTTGCTTCAAAAGGTGAAAAAAGCTACATTCGATGTAGTTGTTGACCTCAACCTCCGCTTTGCATTGCCGAGCGCAATTCTCTGTAAAGAATCTCAAGCGCCGATACGCATCGGTTTTGCAAAGCCATACGCGGATATGTTCTACAACCTTCAGGTCCAAACAAGGGGCACAACAACTCTCGGCGCCTACAAACAGTTTCAGCGTTGCATGGAAATGTTGTAACACACAAGAAAGTGAAACATGCAATTTGACGTCAAACGAAACGGTTCCGCTGTCGTCTTTAGGCTCAAAGAGAGAAGACTTGACGCAAGTATCTCTCCTGAGCTGAAAGGAGAGTTTCTGATTCTTTGCACACCACAAACATCGGAACTCATTCTTGACCTTTCCGAAGTCGAGTTCTGTGATAGCACCGGTCTCAGCGCTCTCCTCATAGCAGAACGTCGGATGAGGGAAAACGGCGGCTTGGTGAAACTTGCCGCCCTCCAGAAAAAAGTCCTCACCTTGATTCGCATCTCGCACCTCGATCGCGCCTTCGGTATCCACGATACGGTCGCGAAAGCATTGAAGTCTTGACGCATCGTTATTGGCTCTCCTTTCCTTATTCTCTTTCCATTTTTCTGTTGCCTTCTGTCTAGGGTTTATTCATGGCTTTTGCACCGGCTGATTACGTGATTGTTGTTCTCTATCTCGTCGGAATTGCGATCCTCGGCTACATGCAACGTGGGAAGCCACGATCTGCGAAAGACTATTTTCTTGGCAAAGAGCATATCCCCTGGTGGGTGGTCTGCTTTTCGATTGTGGCGGTTGAGACAAGCTCCTTGACATTTATCAGTATTCCGGGATTGGCATACGTTTCGAATCTCGGGTTTCTTCAGCTAACGATAGGGTATCTTCTTGGCCGGATTCTCATCAGCGTTTTTCTCCTACCGGCGTATTATCGAGGGGAACTCTCAACGGCTTATGCATTCCTGGAACATCGCTTTGGTTTAGCGACCAGAAGGTTTGCGTCGGTTGTCTTTTTACTAACGCGGACAGCAGCCGACGGAGTACGATTGTTTGCAACCGCTATCCCGCTAAAACTGATCATGAATATCGACTATCCACTGGCGATACTCATCATTGCAGCGGTTGCGCTGACGTACACAACGATTGGCGGAGTTCGCGGTGTGGTTTGGGTAGATGCCCTGCAAATGTTGATGTATCTCGGTGGGGCAATCCTCACCGCCATCATCTTGGTGAATGGAATGGAGGGTGGCCTCAGTCGTCTGATGCAACCTGCATTGGAAGCGGGAAAACTGCAGGTGTTCGACTGGGGATTTGGGGGCGACTTTTTCAAGCGGCCGTATACACTCATCGGGGGGATTCTCGGTGGCGCGTTTCTTTCTATGGCGTCGCACGGCACAGATCAGCTCATTGTGCAGCGTGTGCTGACAACGAAATCGCTTGCCGCAAGCAGAAAGGCCCTCATCGGCAGTGGAGTGGTGGTCATCTTCCAGTTTGCCTTGTTCCTTCTCATTGGTCTGATGCTCTACGGTCACTATAACAGTGCAACGCTCTCTGATCTGGGGCTTCGTCGCTCGGATGAGATCTTCCCGAATTTTATCATCTACGGATTACCTGATGGCGTATCAGGAATCATCATCGCAGGCCTGTTAGCCGCTGCGCTCTCTTCGCTGTCAGGATCGATGAGTTCGATGGCTTCTTCGACCGTTCTTGATCTCTACAAGCCGCTTGCAAAATCGTCGATGTCCCCTGAAAAAGAGTTACGGCTTGCTCGTTTCGTAACAGTCGGCTGGGCTTCTCTCCTCACACTCTCCGCTCTGTTTTTCATGACTTCCGGGCAAGCGGTCGTGGAGTTAGCTCTCAGTATTGCCTCATTCACCTACGGTGGATTACTTGGTACGTTCCTGCTCGGCATTCTCGTGAAGAATGCAAAGCAGACGACGGCACTCATCAGCTTTGCGACGGGAATTGTTGTGATGGTCGCAGTTATAACATCTGGGTTGGTGGCGTGGACATGGTTCACGGTCATCGGAACTGTGGTGACAGTTGGAGTTGGTACACTGCTCGCGCGTGTTCGGGACACATGATTGGAGAGTAAGTGAAGAAAGCAGAATCTGGAACAGCATCAACACGTCTTGAACGAGAGCTTCATGAGTATTTCAACTTCTTGAAGCTTGAGAAGGGACTTGCTGTGCACACCATTGCATCGTACCGTTTCGATCTCCAAAAATACTTCGATTTTCTATTGGGGCTTCAACTGACATCCGGGTCTATCGTCAAAGAACACCATGTCGCGAAGTTTCTTGGCCACTTGCACAGACATGGGCTTTCTGCGAAAAGCATTGCGCGAGCGCTTTCAGCGATCCGGGGATTTCATCGCTTCCTTGTCGGAGAGGAGAAAGCGAAAGATGATCCCACAGAGTTAATTCAAGCGCCGAAGAGGCAACGGTCGCTTCCCGGAGTTTTGAATATTCAAGAGATTGACGAGATTCTGAAGCAGCCCGACATCAACATCTCCCGCGGAATTCGTGACCGCACAATCTTGGAAGTTCTCTATGCGACAGGCATGCGCGTCTCAGAGTTGGTAGAACTGAAGCAATCGAACCTCATGCTCGAGGACGAACTTGTGCTAGTCTTTGGGAAGGGCTCAAAAGAGCGACTTGTTCCGATCGGTCACTCCGCTATCGAATGGATGAAT
>JANONN010000309.1:0-4202 GCA_031420835.1 Ignavibacteriales bacterium
GCGTGGTTGAGTTGTTTGTCGGCTCAATAAATTCCGCTCCACGAGGATCAATCAACTGCCGCACGCCAATGTTCCATGGAGTTGCTGAGCCAAAATTCTGTATTTCTTTGAATCTGGTGTACCGGTGTCCACTATTGAAACTGACAAGCCCGGTGATGTTCAACCCTTCCAGCACCATCCCATACTGCTCATCGAAGGAAAGAGATGCAAGAAAGGTTCCTCGATGCATCTGGTCGTAGTCCAATGGAAAGAGCTGAAATGGAACGGGAGGGAGTATCATATCCGACATTTCACGCCGCAAAGCAAACGGATGGGATGTCGTTCCCCGTGCTCTCATGAACGTATAAAACGCAGCAATCGAAAAAGTCTTTGACGGATTCAGTTGCGCCGAAAGCTCCACTCCTTTTATTTCTCCTTGACCCTTATTCTGCAACGCAACAAAGATCGCATCTCCACGATCATTGTAGATCCGGCCCGGCTCCAGTTGATTCTTGAGCGACTTCGCAAAAAACCTTAAGCTGACTCCACCACGTTCGCCGAAACTTTTTGAGATGCCAAACTCGTAAACCGTTGAACGTTCCGGTTGAGCAAACATGCTGACGAGAGGTCCCCAAAACCAGTAAGGAACGCGGAAGTACGGACGGATACGCGATTCAGTGGTAAGTTGACTCAAATAGAGATTCTGAAAAGCTGTGTATTGAGCAAAGGCACCGTAAGCAACGGAAACTGTCGTGGTCTGAGAAAGCCTGTACGTCGCGCTTAGTCGCGGCAAGAACAGTCGAACCGATTCCTGTCTCGTGAACTCTTTTTCGTCAACAGTCCAGTAGTAAGGATAGTGCACCAAGCTAGGATCCACATAATTGGGAACCGTATGGTTGTCCGACGAGAACACTTTATATACACCCCCTATGTTGAAGTTCACTTGATCATCAGCGATTTCGTTGTTGAGTACAAGTGATGTAAACGATGGACGCCGGGCCGCGTCGAGACCGTCGTTCAACTCATTGCCCAGATAATCGTACCCGTAGTTTGTTATGCCTCCCGATGCCGAAAGAGATATCCGCCGGTCATTTTCATTGGCAAATGTCCTATCGGGAATACCATCCCGGTTTGAATCAAGATTTTGGAGGTAGTTGCTGATGTTTGTAATTCGGTACGAGCGAATTGTCCATCGCTCATACGTCCCTGCCACCGTGACTGTCCAGAATGGCAACAATTGATGTTTCGCATTAAACGAAGCGACGAATCCTGATTGCTCATTCTTGCTGTATGAATTATTCGGCGCATCGGGATGGGAGAAGATAAACTGAAAAATGGTTGTGTAGGGTGGGCGTGCCCAGTACCGCCATCGGAATCCGTCATATCCGAGCCGCTTGCTGGCAGCGCTATCGGCATAGAGCTTCCATTCGTCTCCAAAATCCGGATCAAACTGCCGGGCGAAACGATTGTAGAGCGAGAGCGAGGCTCGAACTTCGGTTCTGTCACCCAGCTTCATAGATGCCTGCACTCCGCCGAATTTCGTTGTCGCCTCGTTCATCAAACCTCGTTTCTGGCGATAGTAGTTTCTCATTCTGACCGGCCAGTTGCTCTCTTCGGGAGATTCCTCGAATGAGTAGCTTCCGGTGAATTTGAGGCGCACCGGTTCCAAATCAACGGTTGTATTCCCCTGAACGATGGTGCTCGATAACCAATTCTGGTCAATGTAATTCCTTTTGAACTTCACCGTTCCGGGGAGTGGAATTCCCGCCGGATAGTTGCCGTATTGATCCGTGATCAGCCCGTCATACCGGAACGGTTCCAGAAACATTGGCTGGCGATTGCGCATGAAGGAATGCTGTCCGGCAACAAAGAATTTCATGCCGAGCAATGGCAGCGGTCCGCCGATAGTTCCAACGATGTTGCGATACCCTTGAGCCGTCGTTCTCAGAAACTCTCTTCCTGGTTTGGCAAACTCATCAGTCTGATAATCGAACGACGCGGAGATGCTATCTCCTCCCGTGCGAAGTTGTGTGACCACGACGCCACCGTTTGTGCTGCCAAAGAGTGGGCCGTACGCACCGGTGTGTACTTGAAGTTCGTCAATCGCTTCAGGAATGATGGGGATGCCGCTGGAGTTGAAGAAGGGATTGGTGATGCTGAAACTATCGAGGAAGTACGAAACTTCTCCGGCACGGCTCCCACGGAAATGGAGGTTGCCGTTCACTTCGACAATGCCTGTGAGAAGGGGAAGATAATTCTCAACTCCCCGGATCGGCAGTTTTCTGAGTGAGCTGTGCTTCAGAGTTTGGACAGTCCAACCGTACAGATCCCGCCGACTCGAGTCGGGAGACTCAATTTGCCCGAAGGCCATGATGGGCAGGTTGAGGAGAATACAGAGAGCAAGAAGACGCAGTATCAACGTTCGATTGAACCCCCTTTCCCATTTGCTTCTACACAAGAAGCTAACTTCTTTTTATTTCTGAGGCAAGCGTTTGATCTCCTCAATCGCATCCTCTGCCGCTTTTCGGATATCGCCATCTCCGTCCTTACGGTTGATTTCTTCAAGAATAGGAATAGCTCTCTCTATCTTCATTGCGGCAAGGAGTCCTATAGCTGTCTGGCGGACAGCAGCAATACCTCCGCGTGAAGCATTCAAAAGCGCTTCGATCATGTGCGGATCGGTCGGTGCGCACTCAGCCCACGCCTTCAACGCCTCCATACGAACGACCATGTTGTACTTTTGTGACGCATGCTCTTTGATCATCGGAACAAACTTCCCATCGCCGATGATCCTTGCAGCCATGAGCGCTGCGACGCGCAACTCGTTGTACCACGAAGGGCGCGATGCAATCCCCTGTAGGAATTCTGGTGAAAGCGATTTGTCAGTCTTTGCAAGTGCAACGAGCGTCGCACCGACAACGCTCGTGTTCTTGTCTTGCTGAATCGTACGGCGAAGTCCTTCTCTCGCTCCTTTCGTGAGCCGAGAACCTAACGCGATGGCTGCGGCTTTTCGAACGTGATACTCATCGGCTGTGAGCTGTCGGATCAACATCTCTTCTGCACCATCGCTCTGGATGTTCTGAAGCTGCATGGCCGCTTCCGCCTTCAACCACCAATTCGCTGGTCCGTTCAAGATTGAGCCGATTGTTTCGATCGTGGCGGGGAAACCACCCCATCGCGACGCAAGCTGACGGAGCGCCCAGAGTTTTCCGGGAAGCTCGTCGTTGCTCACTTGGTACACCAGCTCATCCAGGCCTTTCTCAAACAGAAGCTCACAGACGATCACTCCCTTGCCATCGAAACTCACCATCTGAGGTTTCTCCACAGCATCGAAATAGAAATGATGCGTCTGTTCCTCCACCCATACGATATGATGGGTGCTTGATCCTTTCCCATCAATCCGAATATCAATTGGAAGTTTGAACAAGCCCTGACCCTTCACAAGTGGTTGTGTTTGTTTAACGGTCAGTTCTATCTTTTTTCGATCGTTCAAGTAGCGATAACTAACTTCGAATCTCGGATGTCCGCCACCATAGACCCACTGATCGAAGAACCATTCAAGGTTTCTTCCTGTGGCTTCTTCGATGGCCATCTTCAAGTCCGAGCTTTCCACGCTGGAGAACTGATGTTTGTTCTGGAAATGCCCGAGAGCCTTGAAGAAATCGTCATCGCCGAGAATCGAGCGAAGCATGTTCAGCACGATTCCGCCTTTGAGATACGTGTGCTGCTCGTTGTAGATCTCCCCGCGAGTGTCGTAGTAGCGGTATTCCAATGGACGGATCATTCGCTCCTTCTCCACAAACCTGAGATATGATTGAAGCGCCATCCATGTTGAAAATTGGAGATACTCCTTGCCGCGACGATGCTCATCCCACAACATCATGCAGTAGGTCGCGAAGCTCTCGTTCAGCCACAGCGATGCCAGACTGCGATACGTTGTGTTGTTCCCAAACCAGTGATGAGCCAGCTCGTGAGAGACAAGCGCCTCAGCATTCCAGTTGGATGCGTACGATTCAAACTCAGGATTGAACTCTTCTAGATCACCCAATCGCAAGATACGATCGTTGTGACCGGTAATGCCGGTGTTCTCCATCGCACCGATTGCGTAGTCGTACGCGGCAACCTGGTCGTACTTATCCCACGGGTAGCGGAAGTTGAATCGCTGAGAGAAAAATTCCACCATCTCCGTTGTGTTCTTGAAAACCAAACGAGCCTCTTCTTTG
>JANONN010000310.1:0-1723 GCA_031420835.1 Ignavibacteriales bacterium
AGGACCGGATTGGACAGGGACGCGATCAGGTGAAGACATACCTGATGAACAACGCTGCGCTTGCGAAGGAAATTGAGATAAGCACACGCCGAAAAGTCGGTATGCAGCCGGAAGAATCTCCACAATTGGCTCCTACGAAAGCTGAGCCAGCAACGCCCGCCGCCTCGAAACGAGGTTCAAAGAACTAGGGAAGACCTTGATCATCACGAAGATCTTACTCCACAAGAAGTATCGTGACCGCTACAACGTTTATGTTGACGGAGTGCTCGGCTTTGACGTCAGTGCCAACGTTCTGCAGAAGTTCGACCTCCACCTTGATCAGCGTATTGACGATCAGATTGTCGAACGGATCGCCACCGCTGAAGCGCAACATCGCGCACAATCCATCGCATTCAATTACATCTCGTACCGCCCACGCAGTTCAAAAGAAGTTACCGATCATCTCACACGCAAAGGACACCGGCGCGAGCTTGCCCAAAAGGTTGTTCGGCATCTCCAAGACCTGAAATACATTGACGACAACGAATTTGCCCGCATGTTTGTGCGCGACCGACTGAAACGTCGCCCCAGCGGCTATTCGATGCTTCGCCATGGACTCATCAACAAAGGAATTGCACCCGCCATCGTCGAAAAAGTACTGAAAGAATATGTCTCCGATGAAAAGCAACTCGAAGCAGCGCATCAGCTCGTTGAGAAAAAATTGAGATCGGTAAATGGAACTCTCTCAAAGCTCACCCCACTGAAGCAGCGAAGTCGCATGTTCAACTATCTCCTTCAGCGGGGATTCTCCACCGAGATCGCCCACAAGACCGTTCGCTCACTTCTAAAATAGAACCTCTATGCAGGCCCTTTCATCAAACCGTCCATTTTTGAAGGTTCTCTTTCTTCTCTCCATATTGCTCGTTGCGTTCTGGGTAGCGTCCTTCTTTCCCGACCTTGTGCTTGCATTGATTATGTCTGTACTCGTTACGTTTGTTTTGAAACCATTGGTGAAGATTCTCGAGTTCCGATTAGGACTGAGAAGAAGCCTTGCGATTTTCCTTGTCTTTGCTGTGGTTGGCGGTTTTGCAGTTTTCATTGCATTGCAACTCGTGCCGTTTGTTTTAAGTCGCGCACAAGGGATGTATGACCAATTCAAAACTTTTCCGTTTGATCAAAAGTTGCTTGAGGCCTCGAGAGATCTGGAAAAGAGTATCCCATTCATCACCGCGGACCAGTTAGCTGAGAAAACGCGGGGAATCATGAAAAGTGGAATCGCATCCATGGGAGAAGCATTGCAGAACGCCGTTGGCTTCCTTGTAACTCTCAGCATCGTGCCGTTCGTAACATTCTTCATGCTTGCAGAAGGCGATATCGCTATCAAGAAACTTATCGAGCGCGTGCCCAATAAGTACTTTGAGATGACGCTGAACGTTCTCTACAAAATCGAGCGCGACCTTGTCGGATACTTGCGCGGCTGGATCCTCGATTCCATAATCATTGGCATTCTGAGCGTCATCGGCTTGCTCATTATCGGCGTTGATTATGCGTTCATCATCGGGACGATCGCCGGAATTGCTAATCTCGTTCCGTATCTCGGTCCAGTTGTGGGAGCCGTGCCAGCATTTCTCGTTTCCCTCACGCAGTTTGGCGACTTTCGCATGCTACTTCCGATCATTATCTTGACCGTCACCATCCAAGCGATTGATAACACTATCGTTCAGCCAATTTGTTTTTCCAAGTC
>JANONN010000311.1:0-10280 GCA_031420835.1 Ignavibacteriales bacterium
CCTGCTCAAAAAGGAAACTGATCTTGCAGGGCAATGGCAATTGCTCACGATCAGCTTCGATCCCGAATTCGACAAGCCAGAAGTTCTGAAACGATACGGAAAGAATTACGGCGCCGATTTTACAACATGGGAATTTGCCACAGGAAGCATGGAAACGATTCGAAAGATCGCAACTGGTCTCGACTTAACGCTCGACGACGATGAGGGGGGGCTGATCGCTCATAACCTTCGAACCGTTGTGCTGGATCAAAATGGGATACTTGTGAAAGTCATCAAGGGGAATGAATGGACCCCCAACGATGTTGTGAAGGAAATCCGATTGCTAATCAAACTACGTTTGACGAAGTCAACTTCGTTTGACGTAGTCAAACGACCCGCCTGAGCCAATCTTGAAACTCAACTTCATCGAACGCCTGAAACAAGGTCCACTTCTCTGTGATGGAGCAATGGGAACGCTCCTCGATCTGTACGAGTACAACGAGATGCCGCACGAGATTCAGAACATCAAGAATCCGGATATCGTTGAGCGTGTGCATCGTGAGTACATCGAAGCAGGTGCAGAGATCATCCAAACCAACACGTTCTCGGCCAATCGGTATCGCCTTCAACAGTTTCATCTCGAAGACAAGCTGCGGGAGATGAACATGAAGGGAGTTGAGATCGCGCGCCGTGCTGCCGGAGATTCGGTCTATGTAGCGGGGTCGGTCGGACCGACCGGGAAATTACTCGAACCGATCGGAAAGCTAAGTCTCCGTAAAGCACGCGATGCGTTCAAAGAGCAGATCGAGGTATTGCTTGAGGCGGGGATTGATGTGCTCATTCTCGAAACGTTTGTGAGCCTCAACGAACTTGATGAAGCGATCACCGCCGCCAAAGAGCTTGCAAAAGTTCCGATCATTGCGCAGAAGGCTTTCCCGGAAGATGGTGCGATTCTCTCCGGCTCCTTCCCGCTCGAAGTCGTGGAGCACTTGCTCTCGCGCGGTGTGGATGTTGTTGGAGCGAACTGCACCGTGGGGCCGCAGCGAATGTTCAGCATCCTCCGGAGTATGTACAAGGATGGGGTGTATCTTTCCGCCCAGCCTGCGGCCGGAATTCCGACGCTTCTCGACGGTCGCTCAATTTACCACACGACCCCGGAATATCTTGCAGCGTACGCGAAAGAGCTGCTTCAAGCCGGTGTCACACTCATCGGTGCGTGCTGCGGTTCGACGCCCGCGCACATCAAAGCGATGCGGCAAGTATTGGACGAGTTCAAAGCGCATCAGCCGGAAGTCAAGATGCCGGAGCGAAAACCGGAACTAAAGAAAAAACCGACCCTTCCCGCTCAAGAAATCGCGTCGCATTCGCGAGACGACCGCTCTCGTTTTGCGCGCAACCTCGGCAAGAAGTTTCTCACGACTGTCGAGTTGGATATCCCGCGCGGCGTTGACATGACTGCGGTCCTTGACGGTGCTCGTTATCTTCATACGTACGGAGTTGATGCAATCAACATTACGGATGGCGCACGTGCACGCGTGAGAATGAGCTCGTTTGTCATCTCCCATTTGATTCAGCGCGAAGTGGGCATCGAGGCGATAACGCACTTAGCGACACGCGACCGCAATATGATTGGTTTTCAGGCGGAACTATTGGGCGGGCATGCGCTCGGACTTCGCAATATCCTGTGCATCACCGGCGATCCGACGAGCATCGGTGACTATCCTCAGGCAACATCGGTGTTCGATGTGGATTCATCAGGGCTGATTCGCGCCGTCAGTGCGATGAACAACGGAACCGATCTGATGGGGAATACCATAGAGCAGAAGACATCGTTTCTGATCGCGTGCGCCGCGAATGCGTTGGCAGATAATCTCGATGTGGAGATTGCCAAATTGGAGAAAAAGATCGCGGCAGGCGTTCAAGTGATTTTCACACAGCCCATCTATGAAATAAAGACCCTCGAAGCGTTGCTGAATCGCATCGAGAAATGGAAGATTCCCCTCATGCTTGGTCTTCTCCCACTCCGTAGCTACAAGCATGCGGAGTTCCTGCACAACGAGATTCCGGGGATGACGATTCCGGAGCCGATCCGCACCCGGATGAGGGCGGCAGGAGACAAAGCTGCACAGGCTGGGATAGAGATCGCAGTGGAGTTTTTGAAAGAAGCAAAAGGGTTGGTTGCCGGCGCGTATTTGCTACCGCCGTTTAAAAAGTACGAGATTGTGCCGCAGATACTGGAAGCGGCTGAGATCAGCGTTTCCAAATAAGAGTGTTCTGTGCTCCTCATCGCTCTTTTCGCTATACTCACATCACATCATTATGCTTTCCCGCGCTGATATTGCCCAACACATCGTTCTCGTGTGTCACCGTCTGTATGAGAATAGATTCGTGACCGCGACGGATGGAAACGTGAGCGCTCGTTTGTCAAACGGAAATATTCTCACGACTCGCTCCTCCATCAACAAAGGGCGTGTGACTGAGTCCGATCTCGTAGAAGTAAAACCTGATGGAACGCCTGTCACAGTAAGCCTCAAACCTTCGACCGAACTTGGGATGCATTTGTTTATCTACAGCCGTCGCTCCGACGTACACGCTGTCGTTCATGCGCATCCGACGCACGCGACAGGCTTTGCTGCGGCAAGAATCCCTCTAACAGAATGCGTGTTTCCGGAAGTGGTTGTCGGACTCGGAGCGATTCCGCTTGCATCGTATGCGACGCCCTCGACGCCCGAAGTTGCCGAATCACTTGCTCCGTATGTCAACAACGCCGATGCTATCTTGTTGGCGAACCACGGAGTGGTAACGTACGGCTCCGATCTTGACGACGCCTATTTCAAAATGGAAAAAGTTGAGCATGCGGCACACATTACATTTGTTGCGCGAATGTTAGGCGGCGAGAAACCCCTCTCGGCTCACGATGTTGAGAAACTGCGCACGATGAGTCAAACAACGTACGGCAAAGATTTCTCAGACAAGGTCGCTTGTGAGCCTGCAGATGAACGGGATGAAGGTCTAAGCGAGGATGATGTCAAGCGGCTCATTCGTGAGATTCTCGGTAGAAGCAAAGCTACTAACTAGTGCGATTCCCAAAAAGTTACCTTGTGGTTTTGGATGGTGCGCTTTGCAGTTTGCGGCCAATGTAGTGCGAACTCAACCCCCCGTCCCCCTTCTCGTGCTAAGAGAAGGGGGAGTAAGGGGATGAGTTCCGCAAGAATGACGTGTGACTGAATCCATTACTCCACTAATCCATCACTCCACCAATCCACTAATCAAAAGTCCTCTCCTTGCCTTCTAAACTTCGCGTCGGTGTTCTCTTTGGTGGTCGCTCTGCAGAGCATGAGGTGTCGCTCGTCTCGGCTGCCTCGGTCATCAATGCACTCGACAAAAATAAGTATGAAATCATTCCCATCGGCATTACGCCGGAGGGAAGATGGATGAGCAATCAAGATTCCCTCGCCCTGTTGAAAGCGAAAAGCGATGTCTCTCATGTTGCTGAATATGTCATCGTGCCGGACCCCGGGAAGCAAGGACTTGTGCGCCTGCACTCCGCGGCCGACGGTGCAAACATCATTGACGTGTTATTTCCCATTCTGCATGGAACGTACGGCGAGGACGGGACAATTCAGGGTCTCTTTGAGTTAGCGGATATTCCGTATGTCGGAGCAGGCGTTCTCGGTTCGGCAGTCGGGATGGATAAAGTGATCCAGAAACAACTCCTCCAGCATGCAAAGATTCCTGTTGCGCCTGGCATTTGGTTTCTCTCAAATGAATTCCAAAAGAATCAGAAGAAACTTGTTGGGGAGATCGAACGGCGGCTGAAGTATCCTGCATTTGTGAAACCCGCAAACATGGGATCGAGCGTTGGCATCAGCAAGGCGCATAACCGCGAAGAACTTGTGAATGCGATCCGAGTGGCGGGTGAGTATGATCGCAAGATTTTGGTAGAGAAGGGAATTGTGAACGCGCGAGAAATCGAGTGCAGCGTGTTAGGGAATGAGGAGCCGATTGCTTCCGTTCCGGGTGAGATTATTCCATCGAACGAATTTTATGACTACGATGCAAAGTATGTTGATGGAAAGTCGAAGGCGATCATTCCTGCGAGACTGCCCAAGACCACCGTAAAGAAGATTCAAGAATATGCCGAACGAGCGTTCAGTGTGTTGGATTGTGCCGGAATGGCGAGAGTGGACTTTCTAGTACAGCGAAAGCTGAATAAGATTTATCTCAACGAGATCAACACGATTCCCGGCTTCACATCCATCAGCATGTTTCCGAAGCTCTGGGCGGCGTCGGGCATCTCCTATCCCCAACTTCTTGATCGCCTCATCGAGCTTGCCATCGAGCGACACACCGCGACAACAAGGCTCAAGACCGATTATTACCCCAAGCAGGATTGGTACCGAAGGTAGTCCTTATTTCACTAGCACCAGCTTCCGTGTCTGGATATAGCGCCCTTCTGGCGCATCCATGAAATCAGAAGCTAAGCCAGTAATTCATCTTGATGAGGAACGTATTGTCCGGAGCCAGTGCAAATGTCTCTCCAATGTCCCCCCATCCGCGGAAGGAACTGTTAGGCTTCCACATCTGCTTCCCATGTTGCCACGCGACGAAAAGCACGGACCCTGGAAGATACTCCCACCGCAGAACCATCGTCGAACGGAATTGACGGGAACTGAAGTCGGGATTGGGAATCGCGAAATCCACCGTCCCGTCCCGATTCAGATCGACCTGATATCGGCCGTCCGCTGCGAGGACAATTTCATCCTGATACGTCCGATAACGCTCCGCGAAGTTCTTCGCTCGCGGAGAAACCACCTCCTTGAAACGTCTGTACGCTCCCGAAGAGACATAGGGTTGAGCATACAGTTCAACCGACAGCCGCGGCGTGAGAATCCAATTCACTCTGGCGGTAAGACTCAGTGTCCTCTGATGGATCTCTGCCACAACATATCGTCTCTCCCCGAGCGCGCTGAATCTTCCGACCCACTGACTCGGATTCCGATTAGCCCAGTAGTTAATTCCGACGGTCGCATCAAGGTGATCACTGGGCCGAACCGAAAGAGAAGGGGAAAGAGAGTACCAATAACCATCGACGTGGATCGGCCCCCCGGTGTTTGCCCAGAGGTCCAACGAGACGGGGAGCCGTCGATCAGTGGTAACGTTCACAAAGGAATTCCACCCGTTGTTCTCCCGAAGCCCCGGCCCTCCCCGTAAAGCCGTCGGCGAAAGCTCACTCCAAACGATAGCAACAGGGTTCACCGATACTGACCAGTTGTTCGTGAAGTTCGCCCTGAAGAAAACCGGTCGGAACCAAACCCACATCGGTTCCCCATAGGCCGTCCATTCACGCTCGACTATGATACTGAGCCGATAATCACGGAAAATCCATTCAGGACGATTCTGCAAGTATTGCCCGGAGAATTCGATGTATTGCTGACCGGCTTGCTGCCACTGGAACCCGACGTCGCTCAAGTCAAAACCCGGACTGGTCCGGTAAAAACTAAAGCCATACTGCCAGGTTCCCGCTTCTTTTCCGGCTTTCAGAGAGATGAGATGACCCGAAAGACTTGTCCGCCCAGAATCTACCGAAAGATGTCGCGCATCTGGCCGTTGGAAGTAGTGGAGTGATGACCGCTGCGCGGCTATGATTGCCGTCTGGCTACCGCGGATGTTGCTCCCCGCCAACTGCCATCGGATGACATACGTGTTTTTCTCCCACCGGTGCGTTCCATCAATGTTTCCCACGTAAGCTTCCGAGCGCAATGTCGGAATGGAGGGAAGAACCTTGCGATTCACTGCCGTCATCATCGCCCCGACCGTATGGCCCCCTTCGAGAAAATCCTGTTCGATGCGACCGACGAAATAGTGTGTCAGCGGTTCAACAACGATCACGGTGTCCACCCTCTCTCCCGTGTTGCGTCGGAGTGTAGCCTTCTCTTCCGCCGCTAATGTGCTCATCAAGCCCAGACCGGTTCCGCCGCGACTCTTACCTGTGAGTTTTGCCGCCGTGAGAATCGTGGTCGCTTCCGGGATCTCAACCGTTCCTCCATCCGGCGGGTACGCAAAGCCCTGAGGTGGTCTGCCGAGGCGGCGCGAATAGAACATCTGTCCGATAGGGAGGTACAGGGAAAACAATCCTGATCCTTCGACGAAGAAAGGACGTTTCTCTGGGAAGAAGCTTTCGAAGGCTGAGAGGTTGACGACGGCGGGATCCGCTTCCACCTGACCAAAGTCGGGGTTGGCAGCGAGATCAAGTGTGAAGTCTGAGGTAACGCCAAGTTTCACATCAACGCCGCCGTCAAGATTGGTGAGGCGCCGCGGGGCGTAGAGGATGCCTTGGCTCTCCGGGCGCCGCCGCTCTCGCACGGCACTGTAAGGACGAATTTCCAGCCGTAGCGGCTGGGAGAGGTTCTCCAGTCCTTTGAGAAGACCGAAGTGAGACACAAACCCACTTGCATCTTTCGCGTACGAAGACCAATAGACCTCCTCAGCTTTTCGCACGATGCGACGACGCACTTGGAGACCCCAGTCGGGGTTCGAGGCGTCAAACCGGAGTTGTGTCAGCGGGATGCGAAACTCCGCACTCCATCCGCTGCTGTCGATCGAGGTCTCCACTTCCCAGACGGGATCCCACGACGCGTCGGTGTTGAAACGCGAATCATCGTAGTAGTAAGCATCGCGGATAGAGCCGCGTGGCGTTACAGCAAACTCGAACGCAGTGCGGCGGTCGTGGTAGGAATCGATGTAAAGTGCGATCTCGTCCGACTGTGTGCTGCGATCTCGGCGGGAAAACTCTGAACGTATGCCTGATGAATCGGAATCGAACGCCCGAACACCGACGTAGATTACGTGGGAGGTGTAGAGTATAGAGAAGCTTGTGCGTTCCGTCGCAGGAGTACCGTCGGAAGGCTCGCGCTGAATGAACTCACTCGCCACCTCTGCTGCCCGCCACACGGGCTCGTCGAGCACTCCATCGAGGCGGATATCATCGCTGTTGAGGCGATAAACTTGAAGTTGGGGAACCTGTCGTTGCGCGGTAAGAGGACCAAACGAGAAAAGTGTCGCCGCAAGCACACAGAGAAGATAGCAGGAGAGAGAGGAATTGCTCTGTTCTCCTCTCAAAGAATACTTGTCCCGAGGTATTGAACGCAACAGTAGTCCCATTGTCTTGCGCTGTTCATGATTAGCCACACAAAAAGCTAAGAATTCCGTTTGTAAATGTCAAGCAGTCAGGGAAAGAACGGGGAAAGAACGGAAGATCGTGCGAAAAGTGCGAAAGTCAAGTAATCCAGCGTTGATAAGTCCAATCAGCACATTCAGAATTGCTCAGACCGTCTATCATCCCAAGTTGCAAAACCCGATAATTCGAAGTACCTTAACAACGAAATGACAGGAGACTTCTATAGGAAGATCAAGAAACCGCGATGGTGGAAAGACCGGGCGAATGGAATTGCTCGCCGCCCTCAACTTCTTATCGTGATTCTTGCTGGCGTTTTGCTCGGGACATACATTCTTTTCAACAACAAAGGACTTGTTACCCGCGTCCGACTGGAAGTTGAACGGAAAGACGTCGCAGAAAAAGTCCAGCGCGCCGAGAAAGAAACGAAGCAGCTTCAAGCACAATTGAAAGCGCTTGAAGGGGATAAGAAGACGATCGAGAAGATTGCCCGCGAACGTCACGGAATGGCGCGCGAGGGTGAGACTGTCTATCGTGTGAAGAAAGACTAACTCACTGCTATGAAAATAAGAAGAAGAGATTGACGATTGAGTCATCGTGTCATTGTGCCATTTTATTAACTGCTATGGAAACAGCCATATTTTCATCCGCAGTGGTGAACCGATTCGATACGAAAGCTCGTTCCGAAGGAATCCCTTCGGAACGATATTAGGAATTCGGATTTCTAAGCTTGTATCACACGCTTGCGTAACATCAGTAACTCAAACTGGGCACTGATTGTTGAAAGATCTGTTCTTTGCATTGTGAGACAAACGACGGCCAACATCTGATGTTGGCTTTTCTATTTGGAAACCATCGTGGAATCCGACACATCATCTTTGTTTCCCCCCCAACGCACCGGAAAGAAAACAGATCCGACCGCCCCGTTAGCTGAGCGAGTCCGGCCGAAAACGATTGACGAGTTCGTCGGACAGGAACACTTGCTTGGCGAAGGGAGACCGCTGCGCATCATGATCGAGCGTGGCGTGTTGCCTTCGATGATCTTCTGGGGTCCGCCCGGAGTAGGCAAGACAACGTTGGCGAGACTCGTTGCGCAGTATTCGAAAGCGGATTTCCTTCAAGTCAGCGCAGTCTCGGCAGGCGTGAAAGAAGTTCGCGAAGCAATCGCACGAGCCGAGAAAAGCCGCAAGCATCTCCACAAGCAAACGATCCTCTTCATAGATGAGATTCATCGGTTCAATAAGTCGCAACAGGACGCGCTTCTGCATAGCGTTGAAGAAGGTGTTATCATTCTTATCGGTGCAACCACAGAAAATCCTTCCTTCGAAGTAATCTCGCCGCTCCTCTCCCGATGTCAGGTTTATGTCATGGAGATGTTGGGGAAGAAAGAACTTTCCGCCATTCTCAATCACGCCCTGACGACGGATGAAATGTTGTCGGTGAAAAAGATCATCATCGAAGACCCGGAGTATTTGATGCTCCTTTCCGGCGGTGATGCAAGAAAACTTTTGAACGGATTGGAAACGGCGTTTAGTTTGTCCAAGCCGGCGAAGGACGACGCGATCAGCATCTCCAAACACCTCATCGAAGAAGCATTTCAGCGGAAGTACACCCTTTACGACAAGACCGGTGAGCAGCATTACGATATCATTTCGGCTTTTATCAAGAGCACACGGGGCAGTGACCCCGATGGGGCACTCTATTGGATGGCTCGCATGCTCGATGGCGGTGAGGATCCGAAATTCATTGCCCGTCGTATGATCGTACTCGCTTCGGAAGACATCGGCAATGCAGATCCGTATGCTCTCGCGCTTGCCACATCCTGCTTCACCGCAATAGATTACATCGGCATGCCGGAGGCGCGAATTGTTTTGGGGCAAGTAGCTGCGTATCTTGCCTCGGCGCCGAAGAGCAACGCCGCATATCTCGCCATTGAAAAAGCGCTTGAGGATGTGAGAAAACTTCCGAATCTTCCTGTCCCGGTTCACCTCCGGAACGCCCCGACGAAGCTGATGAAAGAACTTGGATACGGGGCCGAATACAAATACAGTCACGATTTCCCTGAACATTTCGTTGAACAACAATATCTTCCCGATAACCTCCGCACCACTCTCTACTACAAGCCCACAGAGATCGGCCAGGAGCGTTCTTTGAAGGAACGACTCATGAGACTCTGGAAAGGAAAGAAAAGGTACGAACAATGATCGAACCGGTCCCCGAAGCAAGAAATATCCTGAAGCTCTTCCGTGAAGAATCTGTCTCTGAACTCGCATCGCAAGCAGACGACATTCTTCTTTACTTGATTGAGCTTCGCAACAACTTTGAGATTCGCCAGTCGAAGAGTCCCCGCTTCTCCGGTCGTTCGCTCAGTCCGCTCAACTCGTTCATCGACGATCTCGAATCAAATCCCGAACAAATGCTGCAAAGCGCCGAAGAACGTGGAATGCTTCAAATGATTCTGGAAGACATCGTTGCCGGTCGGATTCTTCTCCAGAGAAAATCTTCGTAGCAACTGCTCACCCGCCCCATATGAAGGAGGATCAAACGTGAAAAGCCAGCGACACATCTCAGCGCTCCAATCATGGGGAAATATCGCGCAAAGATGAAGAAGTCAATCCGAAGCAGAAACTCTACGGGGCATAATCTCATTTCGAACAGTCTGGTTCAATGTATCCTGTTGATGTTCAGCCTCCATCCAGCATTCTCACAAGGCAACAGTGCATCATCCGGGCCTATCACGTCTCCCGTTGCTGCTGCAGTTCGCACACTGGTGGTTCCGGTATTGGATGGTAACATCACTGACGACCAGGCATTCGCCGATGCACGAGTGCTCGATCAGTTCTGGCAAACGACACCGAACGAAGGACAACCTTCTTCTGAAAGAACGGAAGTGAGAGTTGTGTACACGGCGGATACACTCTACATCGGAGTGATCTGCTACGATCGTGATCCGAGTGGCATTATCGTATCGGACAGCCGGCGTGACGGCTCGCTGGATGAATCCGATTGTTTCCAGATCATTCTCGATACGTATCGTGATCGCCAAAACGGATTCATCTTTGCCACAACTCCTGCTGGAAACGAATATGACGCACAGATCACGAACGAAGGCGAATTGAGCATG
>JANONN010000312.1:0-3834 GCA_031420835.1 Ignavibacteriales bacterium
TAACAAGTGCCCCAAGAGCGTACGACACCTTCGGATAGTTATGTTCCCACCAGTGACGATTGATAAACGGAACAAATGCTATCGAAGCGAGGAGAAGCACAAACGGTATAACAGACCATCCATCGACAGGTTTGATTTCGACATTCTCGATTGTGTGTTCAAAGAAATTGAACAAGCCAAAGAGAGCTACGCCGAGAAGGATCACGACGGTCAGGCTTTTTCTCACCTCAGGTTTCATTCAAGTCTCCTATGGTACCATCAGTTGCTCTGCAGTTCGAATGATGCCTCCTCGCTTCACATCTTCAATCTTCTGAACGGTCTGCTTCGCCATCGTCGCAGATTTTGAAAGAAACGTGGAAGGATACACACCGATCCACACAACAAACAGAACGATCGCTGCAAGGGAAACAATCTCCCGGAGGTTGATGTCCGTCAGTTTGTGGCCGTTGTACATCCCACCTTCTCTCAGGGGGCCGAACATAACACGCTGGTACATCCAGAGGAGATACACGGCCGCAAAGATGACACCCGATGCAGCAAACGCTGCATACGCATAGCTATCAAGGAAGCGAGACTTGAAAGCGCCGAGGAGAATCAAGAACTCCCCGACAAATCCGTTCAATCCCGGCAGTCCTATTGAAGAAAGAGAGATGACGAGGAATGCTGCTGCGAAGACCGGCATCACTTTAGCGACGCCGCCGAAGTCTCCGATCATTCTTGTGTGTGCGCGGTCGTAGAGCATCCCCACCAACAAAAACAACGCCCCAGTGGAGAGTCCGTGATTGATCATTTGGATGATCGCGCCTTGCATTCCCTCTTCGGTGAAGGAAAAAATCCCCAGCACAACAAATCCTAAATGCGATACCGAGGAGTACGCGACAAGCTTCTTGATGTCGGTTTGCACCATTGCCACCAACGCCCCATAGATGATCCCGATGACCGCCAAGATGCTGAAGAACGACATGAACTTCAGCGAAGCTTGTGGGAATAGCGGCAAGCAAAACCGGATGAACCCGTACGTCCCCATCTTCAGCAACACGCCAGCAAGGATCACACTGCCTGCGGTCGGCGCTTGCACGTGTGCATCAGGCAACCATGTGTGTAACGGAAAAAGTGGGACTTTGATCGCGAAGCTCAGTGCGAACGCAAGAAAGAGCCACGTCTGGACTGCAAGTGGAATCCGCGGAGCAAATGCAGAGAGTTCTATCAGACTCGTTGTGAACTGACCGCCCGGCATTGTCGAGGCGAAGTATCCGACCGCGATAATCGCAATCAACATCAGAAGGCTACCGAAGAGGGTGAATAGAAAAAATTTGATCGCTGCATAGACGCGTTCAGGTCCACCCCAGATACCGATGATAAAGTACATCGGGATCAGCATCGCTTCCCAGAAGATGTAGAAGAGGAACAGATCGAGCGCGGCAAAAACTCCCGTCATCCCGACTTCGAGCAGGAGGATCATTGCTGTGTATTCCTTCAGCCGGTGCTGCACGGAATCCCAGGTACCAAGGAGAGCAACCGGAGTGAGAAACGTCGTAAGGAGAATCAACAGCAACGACATTCCATCAATCCCAACGCTGTAATGAATGTTGAGGGCTTCGATCCACTTCACTTCATACAGAAATTGAAATCCCGACATGTTCGGATCGAAGGCGACGTAGAGATAGACCGAGACGACGAACGTAGCGACCGACGTCCATAATCCGATCCGCTTGATAAGTCCGGTTCGATGTTTCTCAACGAAGAGGATCGAGAGAACTCCGGCGAGCGGCAGAAAGATTACGAGCGATAGAATATGATCGAGCAGCATATGGTTTGAAACTCTATCGAAACACAATCCACATGAGGAGAAACAGAACGCCACCAACAAACACCACAGCATACATTTGTGCAATGCCCGTCTGAACACGGCGCAGCGAATGTGACGCGAACGCAATGAGCTTTGCCGTGCCGTTGACTGCCCCGTCGATGACGAACACATCAAAGGTCTTCCACATGAACGATTCGGAGATCGTCACCGTCGGTCGAACGATTGTCACGTCATACAACTCATCAACATAGTACTTGTTCCAGAGAATCTTGTGGAACCGGGCCATGCTTGTACTGAGCCGATCCAACAATTCGCGCCGTTGAATGTACACCAACCTGGCGAAGTAGATCCCCGCTGCTGCTATGCCCACGGATAAGATCATCAAGACGTATTCCAACGGTTCGACATCATGGGGCATCAAATGTAACTTTGATGTTGCTGGAGCGAAGATCGGCTCGAGCCAATGTTCGATGGCATTACCGCCAAAGAGACTTGCGGGGATCCCCACAAATCCGCCAACGACCGACAAGAACGCAAGAACGATCAAGGGCACAGTCATCGTTCGCGGAGCTTCATGGGGATGTTTGTCGTGACCAAAGCGCGGCTTCCCTTCAAACGTGAGTATCACGAGGCGAAACATGTAGAACGCTGTAATGCCCGCGCCAATGGCAGCAACGAGCCATAGCAACGTTGATCCATAATCTCCGCTAAATACTTTCCACAGAATCTCGTCCTTGCTGAAGAAGCCGGCGAATGGTGGAATTCCGGCAATCGCAATCGCACCAATCAGAAACGTCTTGTAGGTCGTCGGAAGGTATTTTTTCAATCCACCCATCTTTTGAATGTCTTGCTCATCGTGCATGGCGTGAATCACCGCACCGGAGCCAAGGAACAAGAGAGCTTTGAAGAATGCATGCGTCATCACATGGAAGATTCCAGCCGTGAAGGCGGCAACTCCCATCGCCAGGAACATATATCCAAGTTGGCTCACAGTGGAGTAAGCAAGGATCTTTTTGATGTCGTTCTGAACGATGCCGATCGTTGCTGCAACGATCGCCGTCAATGCACCGATGACCGCAACGATCATCATGGTTGTTGGCGCAAGCGCAAAAAGGATCGAGCATCTCGCCACCATATACACGCCGGCGGTCACCATTGTTGCAGCGTGAATGAGAGCGCTCACCGGTGTCGGGCCTGCCATGGCATCGGGCAACCAAACAAACAGCGGAATCTGCGCCGACTTCCCTGTTGCGCCGATGAAGAGCAGCAGCGTCATCCACGTCATGATCGCGGGATCAACGCTGATGACGTTCGCCCGCGTGAAGACTGTGTCGAAGTTCAAGCTGCCGAAGGTCGTGAAGATGAGGAATATGCCGAGCAAGAAGCCAAAATCGCCGATGCGATTCACGATAAATGCCTTTTTCGCGGCATCGTTTGTGGTGGAGGTTCCGGGTTTGTATCCACCCACATCAAACTTGCGATCGTACCAGAATCCGATGAGTAAGTAAGAGCAGAGGCCGACACCTTCCCAGCCAAGGAACATCAGCACAAAGTTGTCTGCCAGCACCAGATTGAGCATGGCGAAGATAAAGAGATTGAGATACGCGAAGAACCGCCAGAACCCCGGATCGCCATGCATGTAGCCGATCGAGTACACATGGATCAGAAATCCGACTCCGGTGACAATCAGCGTCATTAGAATAGAAAGCTGATCTATTTGATATCCGATGGAGACCGTAACTGAAGACGCAGTGCCGGTGAACGTTGAGATCCAAGTGAACAACTCAACAACCGATTTGCGTTGACTCGGATCCACACCGAGCATGGAAAAGAAGATCGCTACGGCAACGAGAAATGATGCGCCGATAGTGCCACTTCCAATGATGCCTAAGAGCTTCTCGTTCGCCTTGAACTTCCATCCTAAGAGTCCAAGGAAAAGAAATCCAACGAGCGGGAAGAGAACGATAAGGGGGGAAAGGGAGATGGGGTTCATCGGATCATTGAATCATTGAATCATTGAATCA
>JANONN010000313.1:0-13002 GCA_031420835.1 Ignavibacteriales bacterium
GGAAGTGAATGCCTTGAAGTACGAGCTTGAGCGTTTCGTTGAAGCAGTGCAGAACGGCACCGAGCCTCCGGTGTCTGGTCGGGACGGATTACAAGCGCTGGAGGTTGCTCAGGTGATTCTCGAAAAGATTGCAGCTCAGACAATTCGCATTCAAGGATGAAGAAATCCATTTCCATAGAAGAACCACTGGTGAAGCAAATTGGCGAGATTGCAGATCGTCTAGGTTTGCGCGCATATGTCGTAGGTGGGTACGTACGTGACATTCTGCTTGAAACAGTGGTGAAGGATATTGATGTGGTGGTCATCGGTAACGGAGTGGAGTTTGGCCAAGCCGTTGCGGGTGAGTTGGGAAGATCGAATCTCGTGGTCTTCGAGAACTTTGGCACGGCTATGCTCCAACTGGATGATGTCAGACTCGAGTTCGTCGGTGCACGAAAAGAGAGTTATCGAAAAGATTCACGCAAACCGATCGTTGAAGAAGGAACGCTTGAGGATGATCTCTCACGTCGCGATTTCAGAATCAATACGATTGCCTCTTCTATCAACGCTGAGAGTTATGGAGTTCTTGAGGATCCCTTCGAAGGACAGACAGACCTCAAAAAGAGAATCATCCGAACGCCACTTGATCCGGAAGCCACGTTCGATGATGATCCACTGAGGATCATGCGAGCAATGCGCTTTGCGGCGCAGCTTGGGTTTTCCGTCCAGCAGAATGTTCTCAATGCAGCGTCGAAGATGCGAGATCGTCTCACGATCGTTTCTCAAGAGCGAATCTCGGAAGAGTTTCTAAAGTTGATGTCAAGTCCACATCCCTCAGCGGGACTTCTGTTGATGCACGAAACAGAAGTTATGGAGGTTGTATTCCCAGAAGTTGCACAGCTTGCCGGAGTGGAGCAACGTCAAGACTATCACCATAAAGATGTTCTTCGGCACACGTTTAGAGTTGTCGAAAACATCAGCCGGGAAACAAAAAATGTGTGGCTTCGTCTGGCTGCCTTGTTGCATGATATTGCTAAGCCACGGACAAAGTCATTTAAGGAGGGGACTGGCTGGACCTTCCACGGGCACGAGGAGTTGGGGGCGAGAATGGTGAAGCAGATTTTTCGCCGAATGAAATTCCCATTGGAGAACGTGAAGTATGTCGAGAACCTTGTCCGCCTTCACCTTCGCCCGATGGCGCTGGTCGATGAGGGAGTGACTGACTCAGCCATTCGTCGTTTGTTGTTTGACGCCGGTGAAGACATTGACGATTTGATGACGTTGTGCCGGGCAGACATCACATCGAAGAATACCAAACTTGTTGCCGAAGTGCGTGGGAACTACGACCGAGTCGTCCAACGAATGGAGGAAGTGGAGGAGCGTGACCGGATTCGTTCCTGGCAGCCGCCGTTGCGTGGGGATGAGATCATGTCTGTTTGCGGTCTTATGCCCGGCCGCGCCGTTGGAATCCTCAAGAAAGAAATCACTGAGGCCATTCTTGATGGTCGAATTCCAAATGAGCATGACGCAGCGCTCGAATATCTTCTGAAGGTCAAGGATAAGGTGCTCTCCCAGACGTGATGGAGATTCCGTTTTATTCAAATGAAACATTCGTTGGAAAAACGGCGTCAAAACCGATGTTGGAGCAAGTTAGATTTTCTTAAGGGTTTTGAAACTTTACCCAACTTTTCACGTTATTACTGTAGAATTCTGAAATGCAGAAACCTCCACTTCCACCTCAAACCAATATTTCCACAAGGATTTCGTCATGAAGAAGGTTCCATTTACGATCGCTCTCCTTTCTTTCTGTCTGAGTGTTGCTTCCGCTCAAGCACAAATGGGAGAACTAAAGAAGCTCACTCTCGCTCAGGCGATTGAAACAGCGCTGGTCCAGAATCTCAACATTCGCCAAGCTGACAACAACATTGATGCGGCTCAGGCGACTGTGCTCGCTTCATACGGGGGCTATATGCCGATCGTTTCTGTGTCTGGAGGATGGAACCGAACTCAGCTTGATCAGGCGGCAACGACTACTCAGGTCATTCAGGGCCAAACATTCACACGCCCACCGCAATTTGCTGTGACGAATAGTTTTTCCACCAGCTTAAACGTTAACTATCCTATCTTTGACGGTTTTTCACGAGAAGCACAGTTCAGCAGAGCCGGCGCAAACAAATCGGCTGCAGTGCATACGGCAAAGCGAACTCGACAAGCAATAGCCTTTCAAGTCGAAAGTGTATACTTGAATATACTTCGCACCGAGCAACTTGTTCGTGTGAGTGAAGAGAACCTAAAGCGTGGCCGTCGCCAACTTGAGCGGATTATGGAATCGAACCGACTCGGCGCGCTTTCGGTTGCCGATGTGTATCGCCAGCAATCTGTAACAGCATCTGACGAACTCTCCTTGATCACCGCGCAGAACAATTACTACAAGGCAAAGGCAGATTTGGTGGCGCTTGTAGGACTTGACCCGACAGACGAATATCAGTTCATCGACCCGACTGTCAGCGGAGATATTGATCAAGCTGAGATAGAAGCAAACTTGGAGGAATACAAAAGCTATGATGAACTTCGAAAAAGGGCGTTGGCTTCGCGCCCCGATTATTACAGTTCGCGTGAAAGCTACAATGCCGCGGGTGCCGGTGTGGTTCAAGCTAGGCGTGGCTATATGCCTACTGTTTCGGCAAATGCCGGGTATAGCCTCTCTAATACCGAGTTGAAAAAGATTTCCGACAGCAAAAGAACATTCTGGGGTCTGAACATCCAATGGTCCCTCTTTGACGGTTTCCAAACGAACCAGGCAATTCAATCGGCTGCTGCGCAAGAAAGAAATGCAGAGCTTTCGCTAGCGCAGGCTGAACGCAATATCAGTGTCGAAGTAAAGAAGGCTCTTCTTGACCTTGAAGCCGCTCGGAAACAGTACGAGGTTACTCAAAAGGGACTTGTGTCCTCAACGCAAGACCGCCGAACAGCAGAGGAGCGTTACAATGTTGGCGCAGGGACGTTGCTGGACCTGCTTACCGCGAACGCAGGACTCGTGAACGCTGAAGCAAACAAGATTAATGCAGTCTATAACTACATCATTTCCAAGCGGAATGTTGAATATGCCCTTGGTGAGCGGTCGTACTAATCGTTGAAAGAACAACTATGGCCAGTCCAAACGGTAAGAAATCAAAAAAGAAGATCATTATCTTCTCCATTATTGGAGCAGTCCTTCTGGCTCTTGCGCTCCTGGTGATTCTTGGAAGCAATCGGGAGAAGATCATCACAGTGCAAACGGAAAAAGTTCAACGACGCACCATTACGCAGATCGTAACGGCATCCGGAAAAATCCAACCCGAAGTGCAGGTGAAGATCAATGCGGAAGTGAGCGGTGAGATGATTGACCTTCCGGTGAAGGAGGGGCAACGTGTCCGCAAAGGTCAGTTGCTTGTCAGGATCAAGCCGGATGCTTATCAAGCTCAGATGGAGCGCACCGAAGCCGCTCTTGCTATGCAGCGCGCAAACTTGACGAAGGCGGAGGCCGAGTACAAACGAATCTCCGAGTTGTTCGGAAAGAATCTCGTGTCGCAGGCAGAAATGGACATTGCCCGTGCGTCTCATCAAAGTGCGAAGGCTACCAACGACCAGGCAAGCGCATCCTTGAAAGAGGCTCGCGAAACATTAGCCAAGACAGCGATCTACTCGCCCATGGATGGTGTTGTCAGTCAATTGAAGTCGCAGCTCGGCGAGCGCGTCAGTGGAAGCACCTTCACGCAGGGAACCGAGATCATGACCGTGGCAGATCTTTCCCGAATGGAAGGACGTGTTGATGTCGGAGAGAACGATGTCGTCATGGTGTCTCTCGATGACACGGCACGCATTCAAGTTGACGCTTATTCCGACAAGCAATTTGCCGGTGTCGTGACGTACATCGCTAACACGGCAAAGAGCCGCGGACTCGGCACGCAGGAAGAGATCACCAACTTTGAAGTACGCATTCGGTTGAGCAACGCGGAAGGAATCAACTTCCGACCGGGAATGTCTATGACGGCCGACATAGAAACGGAGCGGAAGTCAAACATCCTGGCAATTCCGATCCAGTCTGTGACAGTTCGTCTTCCGAAAGAAGAAAAGATGAAGGAAGAAGAACAGGCCGAGGGAGAAGCACGACTCATCACGGGTGAATCGAAGAAGAAGAAAGAAAACGATGTTCAAGAAGTAGTTTTTGTCGTAGTAGAAGGAAAAGTCAAGGCAATGCCGGTCAAGCGCGGAATTGCGGATGATGCGCATGTTGAGATCAGCACAGGGTTGGAAGAAAGCGCTGAGGTTGTAAGTGGTCCCTTCAAGGCGATCAACCGCGAGCTTGAGGACGGAACGAAGATCAAAATAGACAACAAACGCGTCGCAAAGACCGGCGCTGTAGCCGAGGCGAAGTAATCAAGAAAGGAATTTCCCGTTCTATGAGCACAATCCCTGTCATCAATATCAAAAACATCACAAAGATGTATACCATGGGCGACACGGAGGTGCATGCGTTGGCGGGCGTGTCGCTTCACATCAACAAGAACGAGTATGTCGCCATCATGGGTCCTTCCGGTTCCGGCAAATCTACCCTGATGAATATCCTCGGCTGTCTGGACACACCAACCTCCGGGCTGTACGAATTCAACAGCGTAAATGTGAGCGAGATGAACGACAACGAACTTGCAAAGATCAGAAACAAGGAAATTGGGTTTGTGTTCCAGACATTCAACTTGCTTGCGCGTTCGGATGCACTCCATAATGTTGAGCTTCCACTTATTTATGGTGGATACTCCTCGCGGGATCGGAAGGAACGCGCACACGAAGCTCTTCGTCGCGTTGGTTTGGAAGACCGTATGCACCATAAGCCGAACGAGCTTTCCGGCGGCCAACGACAGCGCGTTGCGATCGCACGTGCGTTGGTCACGCATCCCTCCATTATCCTTGCCGACGAGCCGACCGGGAATCTTGATACAAAGACCGGCGAGGAGATCATGGGGCTTTTTGAAGAACTCCATTCAGAGGGAAACACCATCATTCTCGTAACCCATGAAGAGTACATAGCTGAGCATGCGGATCGTATCATTCGAGTTCGGGATGGTAATGTGGAGAAAGACGAGCAGGTGAGAAATAGAAAGCGACTTAATGACAATGCGGGCGTTCTCGTATAACATAGCATTTTACCTTGCTGAACTGAGGGAAGGGCTGAGCATTGCCTTCCACGCAATCCGCGCAAACAAGATGCGGTCAATCTTGACGACCCTTGGCATTGTCATTGGTATCGTGTCGGTGACGCTGATGGGGACTGCCATTGAAGGTCTGAATCGTGCGTTCAACGAGAGCGTTGGAAAGCTCGGGGCCGACGTTCTCTTTGTACAGAAATTTCCATGGCAAGGGGACGAGGATTGGGCGACACTTCGCAATCGTCCGGATATTCGTTTTGAGCACGCTCGTGCTGTCGAGCGTAATGCCACCTTGGCTTCCAACATCACGACGGTTGCTGGCGCTCGTCAGCCGATCAGATATGGCAACAAAATTGTCGAAAGCATCGTCGTAGTTGGAACGGACGATGAGTTTGACGACACGCAAAATCTTTCACTTGCCCTCGGTCGATTCATGTCTGCTGCCGAGGCTGGCGGCGGCCGCCCCGTTACTGTGCTCGGTTCACAAATTGCTGAAAATCTCTTCCCTTCTGAAAACCCATTGGGCAAGACGGTCAAGATTGGAAATTATAGTTACCGCGTGATTGGAGTTATCGACAAGCAGGGAAATTTGTTGGGGATGGAAAGCTTGGACAACCGCGCGTATGTACCGATCAACCGGTTCTTCCGGGAATTCAAATCGTTTCGTGGTGGCATGGATATTTGGGTGAAGGTCGCTGACCGCACCCAAGTTGAGGATGCGAAGGAAGAGCTTCGTGGCATTCTCCGCAAAGCTCGACATCTAGCGCCAAAAGCAAAGGACAACTTTGCAATTAATCAGCAGGAGATCATTGTTCAGTTGTTCAACGCCATCGGGGGAGTTGTTGCCGGTGTCGGGCTGTTTATCACCGGTCTTTCACTTTTCGTTGGTGGAATTGGCATCATGAATATCATGTTCGTCTCTGTCACAGAACGAACAAAGGAGATCGGCATTCGGAAGGCCATCGGGGCGCCACGAAGGACGATTCTCATGCAGTTTCTTATGGAGTCCGCAGCGCTTTGCTTGTTAGGTGGAATCCTAGGAATTGCCATCGCGTTTCCGTTGAGCCTTATTATTGACACCGTTCTTCCAACCGCCATGCCGCTGAGTGTTGTTGTTATTGCCATCCTGATTTCGATTGTGGTTGGAATCGTTTCCGGATTCTTACCTGCGTACCGTGCATCCCGACTCGATCCTGTCGATGCCTTGCGCTACGAATAAGATCCCATGGATATCAAAGAAATCATAAGTATTGCTCTGGCGTCTATCAAAGCGAATAAGCTTCGCTCGGTGTTGACGTTGCTTGGCATCGTCATCGGTGTCTTCTCGATCATTGGTGTGATGACGGCAGTACGTGTTTTGCAGAACAGCATCGAGAGTGGAATGAGTCAGCTTGGATCACACACGTTTCAAATCCAAAAGATGCCCATGTTTGTGAGTCGAAGTGAGGGGCGCAAGGCGCGTCTCCGCAAGCACATTACGTATGAGCAATCGCTATCAGTTCACGAGCGAATGACGACGGCGCTGTACGTTGGCATTGAAGCATGGGAAGGGGGGAAAGTTGTTCAGGCTGGTGGGATCAAAACAAACCCGAATGTCAGTGTTGCCGGCGAGACTGTCGAGGGGTTTGCGACGAATAATTGGAACGTCAAAGAGGGTCGCCTGTTTACGGAACAGGAACTTGAGCGGGGCGCGAGAGTTGTTGTGCTCGGGGCGCAAGTAGCGAAAAAGGTGTTCCCACGTGGTGGGGCGATCGGAACGGTTATCCGCCTTGATGGAAGGCAGTTTCATGTGATCGGAGTTCTCGAAGAGAAGGGGGCGGCGATGGGAGGGAATAGTGACAATATTGCAGTCATTCCGCTCACGTCATTCTTCAACATCTATGGCAAGAACCGCTCCATGCACATCATGATCAAGGCGAAATCGCCAGAACTCTTTGAGGATGCAATCGATGAAGCGCGGTTTATTCTCCGGACGGTGAGAAATGTGTCGCCCGCTGAGGAAGATGACTTCTCCATTTTCTCTAATGACTCCCTCATTAAGACGTTCAATGATTTCACATTCTATGTCAAAATGGGGATCGGTTTCATCAGCTTCATCTCACTCGTTGCCGCGGGGGTGGGGATCATGAACATCATGCTCGTGTCCGTCACGGAACGCACGCGGGAGATTGGAATTCGCAAAGCGATCGGCGCAAGAAAAACGACGATCCTTGCGCAGTTCCTGACCGAGGCGATTGTTCTGTGCCAGATTGGAGGGGTGGTGGGAATTGTGTTAGGGATTCTCGGAGGTAACCTTGCCGCCGTCATGCTTGAGTTTCCACCCATCGTCCCGCTCGATTGGGCGTTGATCGCTTTTGTTCTTTGCGCTTTTATTGGAATCGTTTTCGGTGTGTATCCCGCTTGGAAAGCTGCTAACTTGGATCCGATTGAAGCCTTGCGATACGAGTGAAATGTGGAATGATTCAAATGCGAAATGCGAAATGCGGAATGGGGAATGCGGAATGCTGAGTGCGGAATTGAGATTGCGGAATGGGGAAGGGGAAATGTGGAATGAGGGATGCGGAATGATTCAAATGCGAAATGCGAAATGCGGAATGGGAAATGAGACGGCTATTTGTTCTTCTTTGCGGTTTGGATTGAGGCAACAGTGATGGCAAGAAGTTCAGAAGCTTCCTTCATGCAATCGTCGAGCAGTCGATGCTGTAGCAGTTTGGCATCCATTAGAATTTCCATCCAATACAAGGATTCATCAATCTCCTCTTCAACCGTTCCCATCTTTGAGACGAAGTCGGCTCGCGACTTTGCCCTGCACGCAGCCCTGTAGTTTGCCCCAACCGATGTCCCACTTCTGACAAGTTGATTTGATATTACTTGACCTGTTCTGGTCTTTGGGATCAATTCTGTAAGCTTGATAATGGCAAGAGCAAACTCTTTAGTTCTCTTCTTTTAGGTCGGTTGCCATTTTTCCCCCGAATGATAATTGAATTCCGCACTCAGCATTCCGAATTCCGCATTTGAATCAGGCTTTCATCCTCTTCCCATGTTCCTCCTCAGAAAAGATCCAACCAGCCAGTTTTCCGGGTTCAATCTCTTCAAAACTATTCCAGTAACGCGGATTGCGAAGGTGTCGCGATGAAGTTTCGTTTGGTGGGATTGACTTCGTGTCCTGAATGATCGTCTCGAAACGAAGCTTCCAGCGCTTCATATTCTTCGGTCGCAAATCGACCCAGCCGTCATACGCCCAACTGTCAAGAGCCTTTTCCGTGATGGGAAGATCGTTTTCACCGCGGTAAGGGGGAATCTTGATTTCTTTGCCACGCAGGAGAGTCTTCCCGTCCGCAAGCAAGATGGGAATGCCGATGGAAATGATCTGTGCACGGAGTTCCGAATTGGCACGTATGAGCTGCTCGAGCTTCGCCGACATCTCCTTGGGTGTAGTTCGGCGGGCGGCATTCATCGAACCATAGCACAGTTGAAGCAGATATGCTTCATACAGAAGCTTGGAGAGGCGTGGCGGACCGAGAATCTCGAACGCCACACTCTGCGTTCCGTGTTTTGCTTCAAGCTCCTTCATGTATTTGATGGCAGATTCAAAAAGATAGCCGGCTCGGTATGTAGGATTGAGTGTTGCATTGTCAAGCGCGTTGATGATATCGTGGCCTGTGTTCCCTCCTCTGATCTCATAGATGACCGACTCGGCGATCTCTTCCGGCGTTACGAATTCCATTTGCCCCGGAGTGGAGATTGTTTCGAACTCACCGCGCGAGAAAAGACCGTTCTCGCCCGTATCAATGAACACTGACTGCAACGATCTCCCCAATGATGTCCCCTGCGTTCCATCCATCTTGAGCTTGAGAGTTCCTTTCAACTGAACACCGTCGTCGGGTGGGCAGTCAATCATCTCAATCGGTTTTCCTTTTCGCTTGATCTCGCCGAAGCCAATCCGCTTCCACGCAATGGCGGCCGTCGGTTTGATTTCCTTTGTGATCGGGGCATCGGGTGTGCGACCCATAAGGAAGAGTAGCATCGTGTGCGCCCCAGCCACGGAAGACTTACTCAGCAAGACGCTCGACGGTCTCTCTTCACTGTGTGTGTACGGGATGTTCAGCCCCATGCCCCCTGTTCCGCTGGTTCCGATCTTCACATAGATGATTGTCCCAAACATTTGCATCGAGCGATACAGAAGCTGCACATGACGGATGAGTTGCGGCGTGTATTGTGTTGCGATCAATCGCTCTGTTACTTCAACGAGATCTGCCGAACCGGCTTTGATGGATTTTCGAACGGCCCGAGCGCTCTGAAAAAGATCCTGATAGGCAATAGCAGTGGCGGAGTTGATACAGTCAACGACGACAGCGGGCTTGAACTTTTTGAGAAGTTGATAGATTGCCGATCGCTCGACGACAGTGAGGGTAAACTCATCTAACATATCGTCAATCAGAAGTTCCCGCGTTGAGCGATTGCTGAGAATCTCATCGCGCGGTTTGTCTTTGAGCGAATGACGAACGAAGATTTTGCCCCACCACGGAACAATTAAATTGCGACCCGCTCGTGGAAACTCTCGTCGCAAGGCAGCGACCGCTTCCTTTGCCTCCGACTCATTCAACGATGAGACAACGATACGTTTAGGATGTTCTTCCATCAGTTGTCGGCAGATGGCAGAGCCTACAAGGCCCCATCCCCCGAGAACGAGAACGGTTTTGTTTTTGATGTCCATTGGGAGACGTTATCCGTTATCAGTTATTCGTTATTGGTGAACTGCGGAAACTAGAAACCATGAACCTTTGAACCTTCAACCTTCAACCTTCAACCTACAACCTACTTTGGTACCACCGTATCATACCACGGTTTCTTGTCTCTGCTTCCCAATTCATCAATATGCAGATGCTTGGCTTCGGTGTATTCCTTCAGTCCATCGACGCCAAACTCGCGACCGATGCCGCTCTGCTTGTATCCGCCGAACGGAGCCTTCTCGCTGATAAGATGCCACTCGTTGATCCAGACCGTTCCCGTTCGCAATTGCATGGCGACATTCAACGCACGTTCCTTGTCTTTCGACCAAACCCCACCGCCGAGACCATAAATGGAATCGTTCGCCATTGCGACTGCTTCTTGCTCTGAGTCGTACTTGATAACAGAAAGCACCGGACCAAAGATCTCCTCCTGCGCAATCGTCATTTTATTACTTACGTCATCAAAGATCGTTGGCTCCACAAAGAAGCCTTTCACAAGCTCAGGATCGGATGGAGCTTTGCCGCCGATGGTTAGCTTTGCTCCTTCTTGCTTTCCCTTTTCGATGTAACCGAGAACGATCTCCTGTTGCTTCTTCGAGATCGCAGGACCAAGATCAGTGGCAGGATTAGCGGGATCGCCCAGCTTGAGTTTCTTCGTCTTCGCCACCAGTTTCTCCATGAACTCATCATGAATCTTCTTCGGCAAGAAGAGTCGCGTGCCTGCTTCACAACATTGACCCTGGTGATAGAAGATCGCATACATTGAACCGTCAACTGCCAGATCCACGTCGGCATCATCGAGTACAATGTTGGCGGATTTTCCCCCGCATTCGAGCGTCACCTTCTTGAGAGACTCCGCCGCTAAGGCCATCACACGCTTACCGACAGTGGTCGAACCGGTGAACGAAATCTTATCCACCATCGGGTTCTTTACAAGCTCCTCGCCAACTTCAGAACCGGAACCCGGGATGATGTTCACGACGCCCGGCGGGAAGCCGATGTCGCTGATGATTTTTGCAAGCTCCATTGCGGTGACGGGCGTAAGCTCGGATGGTTTCAGGACAACGGTGTTTCCTGCGGCGAGAGCGGGACCGAGTTTCCAGATTGCCATTTTCAATGGGAAGTTCCAAGGGATGATAGCTCCGACCACGCCAATCGGCTCGCGAACGACAATATTTTGACTAAATCCGGGTTTGCTCAGACCCTCAACGTTCTCCGTCAGATCCATTGCAGCGAGCTTGGAGAAGTAATACATGTTGCGGGCGGAGAGATAAACGTCTTCTTTTGCTTTGCGGATGGTGGAGCCGGAGTCAGCGCACTCAAGAGCGGCAAGTTCCTTCGATCGCTCGGTGATTTTTTCTGAGATGGCTTTGAGCATTGCCGAGCGTTCGTCGCGACTCATACGAGGCCAGGGACCTTCATCGAACGCCTTCCGCGCAGCCGCGATCGCTCTTCGCGCATCCTCGGCATTCGCTTTTGCCACACGTGCAACAATGTCCTGATTGAACGGATTGATCGAATCGTACGTCTGCTTCGAGACGGAATCAACGAACTGTCCGTTTACAAAGAGTTGATATTGGTTCATACTTGATTCCTTTTCGACCGTAAGCTTTGTAATTGTTTGGATTCCCGAAACGTCTTAGAGTTATCTTTCAAAGGTGTGTAACGTTTAGCGTAAGCACGCCGTTGTTTTGCGAACTACAAAATGGCAAATCTCTTGTGAGCAAAACGGTGGAACGAGCACAACTGAATTCTATGAAAAAGCGAGTGTCGTGCTTACACCTGTTAACTGCCGTTTGCACGATTTTACTTTTTCAGGAACGCAGTTATCTCTTCCCAGGCTGCATGAGCTGCTTCTGGATTATACCCTAGTGTTGGTTTCTCGTCGCGTTCGATTCTCGTGGGAAGTTCAGACCAGTCAAACCCGTGATGGGCTCCTTGGTAAAGGCGAAGCTCAACTCGTTGCGTAGAAACACGTTCAACCAACTGCTGGCAAATCTCTGGAGGTTGTATGTTGTCCAAACCGCCAAGGAGAATCACCAAATTTGTTTGGCTTCTCCAAGGCTGGACATCGCGGCAGACCGGATATAGTGCTAATCCACCTCGAATAGGAATGCGCTGATCCTCAAGCGTATCCAGCGCGGAAAGAAGGCCACCTCCACCTAGAGACCAACCGATGATGCGAATCTCGTCTCGCTTCACAAAAGGCAACCTCGCAACGTGACTTGCTGCGGCTGACACATATTCCGCCACCTGTGCAGAAGACAACTTCCCTCCGCAAGCGTCCGATATCCCTTCTGCGGAAACATAGTCGACGACGAAGACTGCGTGGCCCATAGCCTTCAACCTTTCGATGTACGAAAGGTACGCATTTGGAGCGCGGGGATGAGAGAAACCACTACAGCCGGGTACTATTAGAATAGTAGGGAATGGTTCAGTTCCTTCAGGTCGGTGCAATCTGTAGTAAGGTTCAAGACGGTTCTGTAACTTTTTCCAGTTCGCGTTGGGAGAGGTCGCTCTGTAGGCACCCGCCGCACATCCTAAAGAAACGGTGACGACGGCAATGTAAACAATTAGACGGAGAAACATAAGATTTCCGTTAATTTGGATCTTCTTTCATTGGTGCAAATGGTAGCTAACTAATGGATTAATGCACCTCTGAGGTGCGTCTATCCTGCCAGCATTGGGGGATAGGCGAACCAAAGGTGCGTTTATTTCGTTTTTGGACTTCGCTTTCCAAATGGTCTGCTAATCGTAATACTGTCCAACGGCCTTATTTCGTATTACAATCTACATTTGTAACTGCCAATGAACCTGACTTGATTAGACAGTAGCGAGTGGTACCAATTGTGGAGTACATCCAATATGCGCAAAGGTTCATTCCCAAAACAGATCAAAACGCAGTTTTGATAACCGTCTACTCAGTGTACTGTTTGGCTGAACGGTTTGGATACGACACAGACGGTAATTCCATGAGACCCCACTCTAACTCTCCCCTACGAGGGGAGAGGATTCTTTTTCTCAGTTCAGAACTGAAAATGAAAACCGTCCCCCTCTTAGGGGGACTACAGGGGGTCTTCACCAAGATATCAAGATCGCACTCA
>JANONN010000314.1:0-4565 GCA_031420835.1 Ignavibacteriales bacterium
AGCAGTCAAGCCATTTCTCTACAATCTCTTCTGCGATCCTGACATCATTGATTTTCCGGGGGCTTTTCTCGCGCGCAAGCTTCTTGCCAAAACCATATCTTCGCTTCGTTCGAGAGCGATTGCCCATCACTATGAAGAGATCGGTGGAAAATCCCCAATCCTTGAACTTACCAACCGACAAGCTGCTGCCCTTGAGCAAGATTTGAAACGCAAAGGGATTGACGCAACGGTCTTTGTTGCGATGCGATACTGGCACCCCATGACGGATATGGTTGTTCGGGAGATCAAGAGTGGCGGATTCGAACGTGTTATCCTTCTTCCTCTCTATCCTCAGTACTCGCGCGCGACGACGCTCTCGAGCATGAATGAATGGAACCGTCAAGCGAAGAAGCAAAAACTCAACGCTCTTCCGGCGCAGTTGATCTGCTGCTATCCCAACCATCCGCACATGATTGAAGCCTTCGTTGACAATATCGACAAGACTTTGGAAAGGTTTGGGGCTGTTCGGCAAGAAGAGGTCGATCTCCTCTTTAGTGCTCACGGAGTGCCCGTATCGTTCATCAATAAGGGGGATCCGTACCAGCTTCAAGTCGAGGAAACAGTCCGACGAATTCTCGATCTCGGCAAATGGAAATCACCAAGCATCCTCTGCTACCAAAGCAAAGTGGGACCACAAGACTGGCTCAAGCCATCGCTCACCGAAACGATTGAGGAGCTTGCTCGGTCTGGCCGAAAACGAATGCTGATTATTCCGGTCGCGTTCGTGACGGAGCATATCGAAACGTTGCACGAGATCAACATTGAAGAGCGGGAAAAGGCCGAACAACTCGGCGTAGAGAAATTCGAGACGATGCCAGCGTTGAACGATCACCCTAAGTTTATCGAATGCCTCACCGATCTTGTGCTCGCGCGTATGGAGACAAAGTATGATCCCGGTTCCAAGTGTTCAAAGTTGTGGCAGGAAAAACCGGATCGTCCGAAGCCGGTGTTGTGTCCGTGGTATGGTTTGTAGGTTTACAGTTCACAGTTCACAGTTGGTTCACAGTTTACAGTTTACAGTTTGAAGTTTCGGTCTAAAGTTTCTGGTTTGATGTGTCTGGTTCTAACTTCTAACTTCTGGTCTCTGACTTCTGATTTCTGATCTCTAACTTCTGATTTCTGATCTCTGATCTCTAACTTCTGACTTCTGCCAATGGGTCCAAAGAAAGTTGACATCGTCGTCGTTGGAGCCGGCATCTCGGGTCTCTGCGTTGCTTATTGGATGCGACAACGAGGCTACGAGGTTGTTGTTCTTGAAAAGGACTCACAGGTTGGCGGGACAATGAAGTCCGTCCGTGAACAAGGATTTCTTGTTGAAACCGGCCCGAACAGCGCGCTTGAAACAACGCCACTCTTCAAGGAGCTTTTCGCCGAGCTGGGACTTCAAGACGAGCTTGCCTATGCCAATCCCGTCGGGAAGGACCGTTTCATTCTTCGTGACGGCAAACTTTTGGCGCTTCCACTTCATCCGCTGGCATTCCTTCGCACAAAACTCTTCTCGACCTCCGCAAAGCTTCGCCTGCTCAAAGAACCTTTTATCGGGAAAGCCGAGAACGAAGAAACCATCGCGCAGTTTGTTGTTCGTCGGTTGGGTCAAGAATTTCTCGACTATGCGATCGACCCGTTCGTCGCCGGCGTGTTTGCCGCTGATCCACACACGCTAAGCGTCCGCGCTGCCTTTCCAAAATTGTATTCCCTCGAAGAGCGATACGGAAGCCTCATTGGCGGAATGATCAAGGGGAGGAGGGAACGGAAACAACGAGCGGAGAAGGCGAAAGACCGTGCGGAGTCGTTCTCGTTTGTCAGTGGCATGCAAGCTCTCCCGAACGCACTCTCCGATCATTTGCACGATCGCGTGCTACTCCATGCAAAGGTCACTGACATTCACGACCTTGCGCTCCAAGATGAAGAACCTACCGATGAACCAGAACCACAACGCTACAAGGTTGAGTTCCTTCATCATGGCATTTCAAAAGAGATCGAAACCGACGCGGTCGTTTTCTCTTGTCCATCGTATGTGGCAGCTACGTTGCTCCATTCACTTTCCGCGGAAAGTATGCGCACTCTGAATTCCATCCCATACGCCCCGGTGGCTTCAGTCTTCATTGGCTTTGACCGTCGTGTTGTTCCTCATCCAATGAACGGATTTGGCTTCCTTGTCCCAAGCAAAGAACGGCGGCGCATCTTGGGATGTTTATGGTCGTCGAGTCTCTTTCCGAACCGGGCACCCGAAGGGAAAGTAGCACTCACTGTTTTTGTCGGTGGATCGCGCCAACCAGAGCTTGCCCTTCTTCACGATGATCAACTGGTGTCACTCGTTCTCGAAGAACTGAAAACCATTATGCAAATTGAAGGAAAACCTGTATATTTGAAACCGACACGATGGGAGAAGGCGATTCCGCAGTACTCGCTCGGTCATCTTGAGATGATGCAGAAGCTTTCTCAATTTGAAGAGGAGCATGAGGGAATGTTCTTCTGCTCGAACTATCGCGGTGGAATTTCAGTCGGCGATTGCTTGGTGAGTGCTCATGCAGTCGTTCAGTCAGTCACAACGATGCTGAAACGACACGAGCGTTTGGGACTTCGCTCAACGTAGCAACGCAGATCGTTTTTCTAAGTAGGTGATGTTACGTAGAGTTCAGAATTCGTCTGCATAGCCCCACGATTTATCGTGGGGGTTAATGAACCCAAAACCAAATTCGGGCTTCAGCCCCCAATAATAGGGTTAAAAATCTTGGTGTTTAGTTTTTTTTGTTGAGTCAAAGGATTATGAAAGGAGCCACTATGCGAACATCATTTGCGGATCGCTTCCGGTCAGTTGGAATTGCTCTTATGATGGGTGTTTGGTTTGTTGCCACCACCGGTGCGCAAACCCCACAAGCTCCTTCGCCCGACGACAATATGGCCCCGGATGAATTCACATTGATCTTGAAAGAAGCCTGGGGGTTTCTCTTAGACGAAACCGATTCGCTTCTGAAAGCAATCGAAAAGAAGGGTGAATTTGAAACGAAATCGGAATTCGAACGCAGGGTCGTTGACAGGCGACAGCAGTACATTGCTAAAACTCATCGCCACGCGCGTGACAAGAAATTCCATGAGCGAATCTTTGGGGTTTTGATGAAGACTATCCTTGTTTCCTATGACGCCGATGCCCAAGTTTATGTTGTGCGATGCGATACAACGGTCGAAGCCCCGTACAATGTCCCGTCGGTAAGAACGGTGATGCCTTCGAATCCATATGTTGCACTTTCCGACACGATCCGAGCGGGATACAGGACGTCGAGCATCTTTCTGAAGTTCAAGCCGTTCCGCTGGCAAATCGCACGCGACGCCGCACGACTTGCAAAAGCGGATGAAGCGGAACTGTTCTTTAAGGTGAGATTCAAAATTGAAACAGCGCAAGATAATTTCAAGACGGACGCGAGATTCGGGATCGTTCCTGTTCACATCATGCTCCTCAATAAGCGCACGAATACGATCCATTGGGAACAGAAGCTCAGGTAGCAATGAATCGGCAGATTAGGTCATGCAAGAAGTTACAAAACGAAACACGAATCAGAAGAAGGAAAGAGTAATGATTCGTGGAGGGACTACACTGATAATTTTCCTTATTCTTGCCCTTCCTTCGGAATCCAACTCACAACCAGTACCGGACAAGAAGCTTAAGACATTGAAGGTCGGAATGTCCTATGACGAAGTTCAAAAGACAATAGGGCGACCAATCGAGTTGCGACGGGGTGCTACACGTCTGTCAAGTATCCCAGCTTTCGATTCAGCAGTTGAGCGGTTTGAAGCTCGCGCGTTTATTGACACACTTTCCGACAATGAAGCTGCAATATTTGATTTTCCCACCATCGAAGACTTTGGTCAGCTCTTGTATGTGCGCTGGATATACTCCAACAAAAAGATTGATCGAAACTATATTCCATTTCCAAAACACATAAACGGCGTCAGAGTAGGTTTCATCAAGAATTACATTCTGACTGTATATCAGTTCTCTGTTCTGTTTGACGCTGCAAGTGGAAGAGTGGTGGACTTTGGTTATTATCCCCTACAAGTCATGGCTGCAGAAGATTAGGACATGTCGTCTTGAAGTGGGGCCAGGATGGTCCGTTCACTCCAGCAGGTACTTTGATAGATTCTGAAGCGAATCAAGAAACCCGCAGCCCCTGAGTAAGGGCGACTGCGGGTTTTCTGTTGAAGGAGGAGCTGCCCGGTATTGCTCGTTCTACAACACTCGCGTCTTCTTCATCGAGAATTCTGTACGTGATGGGACGTTTGGATGTTCGTACTCAATTTCGATGCGCGGGCGCGGAACATCCAAATCATGCAGGCGGGACTTCAATTCGTCCAGGTGAGGTTGAACGTCTATGTCGAGCCGACGGAGGAATTCCATATTGGGTCCATGTTCGAAAAACGACCCGCGCTCGGATAGATCTTCATCTTCTTCAATCTCGACAGTGAAAGTCTTCTTCGATCCCTTTCTCATCACTTCCACTTCCACCTTGTCACCCTCTTCAAACCGA
>JANONN010000315.1:0-1529 GCA_031420835.1 Ignavibacteriales bacterium
AGCATGACGGCGTTTGCCGTGACGACTGAAGGCAAATTAGTAGGACGCAGGGGCATCGAGAGTTTCTCCTGTTACGATCTTTACACTGGCGCTTGCTCCGATGCGATCGGCTCCACTCGCCACCAACGCTGCCGCATCCTCGTGGGTGCGGATCCCGCCGGAGGCTTTCACGCCAAGAGCGCTTCCGACAACTTTTCGCATCAAGGAAATATCCCCGACCGTCGCTCCTCCTTTAGCAAAGCCGGTGGAGGTTTTGACGAAATCGGCTCCCGCTCGCTTGGCAAGGACACAGGCCTTCACTTTCTCTTCGTCGGTGAGAAGACCGGTTTCGATGATGACTTTTGTAATGAAACGCGAACGATGAGCAACTTTGGCAACGGTGCGGATGTCACGCTCGACATAGTCGAGGTCTCCCGACTTCAGCATTCCAACATTGATGACCATATCCACTTCGCGCGCGCCATCGCGGATGACCTGCTCCGTTTCGAAGGCTTTCGTCTCCGTTGTCGTCGCACCAAGTGGAAATCCGATCACGGTGCACACTTTGGTGGCTGTGTCCTTCAGAAGTTGAGCGCACAGTTTGACGTACGATGGATTGATACACACACTCGCAAAACCGAACTCGCGTGCTTCGGCGCAGAGCTTTTCGATTTCCTTCCGTGTTGCGTCGGGTTTCAATAGCGTGTGGTCAATCATTCGCGCCAGAGCAACATCAAACTTCCCATCGCTTACTCCAACGCCGGCGGTGATGCGGTCGGCGCCGCTCGTGACGATGTTTTGCACACCTTCATTGTTGTGAACCACACAAAGATTGTCCGAGCAGTATCCGTCTTTGCAGCAGGTGTGGGCGTTCGATTCCCTGAGCACCTCCTCAATGAGCCTGAGGATAGTCTCACGATTCACGATGGTTTGTTTAGGAAAAGGGGGCATTTGAAGTCGCTGGTAATATAGGAGATTTGGGAAGAGTTACAAGGGGATGAGCGCCGCTTCTGCGTTTCGAAACAACGATGATGATTCCAATTTTACTGCCGCTTGCCGAGGGTTCGATTCTTCCAACATCATAAACTACACAGACTTGAGATTCTCAATTGTTCGCTTGTTTCGGACGTTGCCGGTGTTCAATGTGCTCGCCGGCTCGAAGAGAAGAACGTGCGTCTCCTCCTCTGCAACCGGAAGGTGTTCGACTCGTCGGGGAATTACCACAAATTCCCCTTCATTTACAGTCATTTCTCTGTCACGCAGGTGCATCCTGAGCCGTCCCTTGACGACCAAGAAAAGCTCGTCTTCATTATCATGGTGGTGCCAGACAAACTCACCCTTCAATTTTACAAGTTTGACGAGCTGACCGTTGAGTTCACCGGCGATGCGTGGATTCCAATAATCGGAGAACGAGGCGAATTTTTCGGCGAGATTGACTTTGTTCATTTCGATCACTCCTCCGAGTTAAGGCCAATTACCATTTGAGAAGTCGCTTTTGATACAGTCGTTCCCAGGCATCCCCATTACGTGGATGGGCCCAGTCGCGGCCA
>JANONN010000316.1:0-4126 GCA_031420835.1 Ignavibacteriales bacterium
CGTTTCGGCACGCAGGCGTGGGCCGGGACTCCTGAACAAAACAAGTTGGTGAGAAACCATAAAGAGCGGGAGTCCTTCCACACGACCCCTCCCGACAACTCCCTTGTAGCACGCGAGATCGTAATTCGGATTTAGCGAAAGAATGAATCGCACAACAGTTTTCCGGCGGGTCATCAAGCCCGCCGTTTTCTTAGCATGCCTTTTGCCGTTCGCGCTGCTCGTCTTCAATTTCCTCACGGAGAACCTGAGTGCCAATCCGTTAGATGACATCACAGACGAGACAGGAACTTGGACGCTCCGCTTTATCGTCATTACTCTTTGCATGACGCCGCTTCGGCGAATCACCGGCTGGTCGGGATTCACTCAAGTGCGGCGCATGGTTGGTCTCTATGCATTTTTCTATGGCACGCTTCATTTCTTCACATATCTCTTCTTTGACAAGTTCTTTGAGTGGAGTGAGATCGTTGCCGACATTCCGAAACGACCATTCATCCTTGTCGGGTTCCTCAGTTTCTCGCTGATGATTCCACTGGCGATGACATCAACCGACCGGATAACGAAGTGGATTGGAGGGAAGCGATGGAACGCACTTCATCGGCTCATCTATATTACTGCGATCGGAGGAACCGTTCACTATCTCTGGTTGGTGAAAGCCGATATTCAGCGTCCACTCACCTACGGCGCTATCATTGCGATCTTGCTTGGATACCGGCTTTGGTATTATCTCGTTCCGAAGTTGAAAGTATTTCGTTCGCGGACGCAGCAGACTCTTGAACCATCCACGAAGTAGTTGGGAGGATATTGTATGTCGAACGTGCTGATAATTTCGATGACCCTTCTGTTGTATTCATCAGGTCTGTTCGGACAGCAGAGGACGTGGCCTCTGTTGCTCCACAAACCTGAAGCCACTTCCGTTACGGGTGTGTCACTCTACCGAATCGCTTTGTCCGATACGCAGCGAATCGCACTTGAGGCGAATCTCACGAAAGCCAAAGCGGAGTATGAGGAGAACCCGATTGAGATCGATCGCATCATCTGGTACGGCCGACGTTTGGCGTATCTGTGGCGCTATCAAGAAGCGATAACAGTTTTCTCAAAGGGGATCGAACTCCATCCCAACAATCCGAAGCTGCATCGCCATCGTGGACATCGGTATATTACGATTCGCGAGTTCGACAAGGCGATCAAGGATCTCGAGAAGGCGGCGTCGCTCATCAAAGGAATTCCCGATGAAATCGAACCGGACGGCGCTCCGAACAAATACAACGTCCCCACAAGCACAACGAACTCCAACATCTGGTACCATCTTGGACTTGCATACTATCTAAAAGGTGATTTCACAAACGCGCTGCGAGCATATTTGGAGTGCATGAAGTTCTCCACGAACGATGACATGGTCTGTGCGACGAGCGACTGGCTGTATATGACCTATCGCCGGTTGGGCCGAAGCGATTACGCAATGAAAGTTCTGCGACCGATTCACAAAGGAATGAAGATCCTAGAGAATCACGCGTATCACAATCGCCTGTTGATGTACAAAGGAGAACTCTCTCCTGAAGAAGTGCTTCATCCAACCGATGCAGATGACGTTTCGATCGCGACGCAGGGGTACGGAGTGGGGAATTTGTACTTCTACAATGGCCGGAAGGAGAAGGCGAAGGAGATATTCGAGAAAGTGGTGGCCGGGAAGTACTGGGCAGCGTTCGGGTTTATTGCAGCAGAAGTCGAGTTGAGCAGAATGAAGTGAGTGATGTTATGCAAAGATGGCTAAAGCCAGAGAAATCGGGGCTTTTTAATGTCCACGAGATAAATCTCGTGGCAAGTCATTGCTTTGTTCATTCTGAATTGCCCACATCTTCAGATGTGGGGACAATAATCTGAAAATTTCGCTGGACTTTAGTCCTCGTGCGCACCATCAGTGAAGTAAGCCCCACTTACTTCTTTGATTCCCGAATTACCGGAAGGCTTTCATCGTTCCAATCGATCATCCCACCAGCAACGTTGAATGCCTTGAATCCGCGCTGATTGAGAAACGTAGCAGCACGGCCGCTACGATTGCCCGACCGGCAAACAGCAAGAATTGTCTTTCCTTTGTAAGATTCCAACTCACCAAGACGTTGCTCAAGCTCTTGCACGGGAATGAGCAGCGCATTCTCGATGTGGCCTAACTCGCCATTCCATTCCGAAAGTGTTCGAACATCGAGAACCACCACGTTGCTGTCATTCTTGATCTGTTCAAATGCTTCCTGAACATTGACGGTAGGGATCATTGGGTTCTGTTGATACACGATGAGGAGGAGAATAATTGCGACGATCATTATGACACCGATTCCTTTTCGCATATTAGTTCATTGAGCACATTCCGCCGCCGCATCCACCGCCTATAGATTCAGCTCTGCAGGTTTGTGTGGACGGCGCAGCAGAAACGGTGATTGCTGCGGGGACCGACATCAAGCGCCGGTGGTTTGTTGAATGACATGCAGGACAAACGACATCTCCTGCCACTTCGCGCGTTTTGTGGAAAATGTCGTAATGAGTACTACAATCGGTGCAACGATAATCATAGATTGGCATAGTGATTCACTCTCATTGATTCATAAGCGACCGAAGAACAAATTGCAGAATCCCATCATGTTTATAATAGTCAACTTCATTAGGAGTGTCAAGCCGTGCAGTTGCGGTAAAAGTTTTCTCCTCGCCTGAATCTGATTGTACACGCACGGTAAGTCTTTTACCGGGTTGAATTCCTTCCGCGATTCCGTTCACAGAGTAAGTCTCGAAGCCGGTGAGTCCGAGCGACTTTGCGTTCTGTCCCGTCTCGAACTGCAGCGGCAGCACGCCCATCCCGATCAAATTACTCCGATGGATGCGCTCGTAGCTTTCGGCAATCACAGCTTTAACTCCGAGCAAGCGCGGTCCTTTTGCCGCCCAGTCGCGCGATGAACCGGAGCCGTATTCTTTTCCAGCTATGATGATGAGTGGAACTCCATCCGTTTTGTACTTCATAGCTGCGTCGTACATCCACATCGGTTCTTTTGAAGAAGGATGAATGGTCCACCCTCCCTCAGTACCGGGCGCGAGCAAATTGCGGAGACGAATGTTGGCAAAGGTGCCGCGTATCATTACTTCGTGGTTGCCTCGTCGCGAACCATAGGAGTTGAAATTCTTCGGCTCGACACCTTTCGATATGAGGTATTGTCCGGCAGGACTCTTGACCGAAATTGATCCGGCAGGAGAAATATGATCTGTTGTCACAGAGTCACCAAGGAGAGCAAGGACACTCGCCTCTTTGATATCTTTAAGAGAGGGTGGAGTCGTCGGCATGTTATCAAAATAGGGGGGAGCTTTGACGTACGTTGAATCTGCTTCCCACTCAAACAGATCACCCTTTGGGACGGGAAGCTCGCGCCACGCTTTTTCTCCATGGAACACATTAGCATATTGCCGCTGGAACATCTCTGTTGTCACCGACTTGAGGATGGTGTCTTGCACTTCTTGTGGAGTTGGCCAGATGTCGCTCAGGTAAACGGGCTTTCCATCTTTTCCCATTCCGATCGGCTCAGACTTCAGGTTGATGTCCATCGTTCCTGCAAGCGCATATGCGACGACGAGTGGTGGGGAAGCAAGGTAGTTCGCCCGCACGTGGGAATTGATGCGTCCTTCGAAATTTCTGTTCCCTGAAAGAACGGCGGCGGCAAACAGATCGTTCTCTTCGATTGCCTTGGCGATCGCTTCCGGTAGCGGACCGCTATTGCCGATGCACGTCGTGCATCCATAACCGACAAGATGGAAGCCAAGTTCCTCAAGCGGCTTCATTAACCCCGCTTCGGCAAGATAATCGGTAACGACCTTTGAGCCGGGAGCAAGACTTGTCTTGACCCACGGTTTCGTCTTCAGACCGCGCTCGACTGCCTTCTTCGCCAAAAGTCCGGCGGCGATCATAACCGACGGGTTTGACGTGTTCGTGCAACTCGTAATGGCTGAGATGACAACGGAGCCGTGCCCGATCTTGAATGAACCACCATTCTTTCGCACGTCCACTTGCTTCAGCATTTCCGGATGATTGGGGAGAGCGACATCTTTTTCCGTAACTTCAATCCAAGGTTGGACTTCCTCCGGCTTTATG
>JANONN010000317.1:0-3163 GCA_031420835.1 Ignavibacteriales bacterium
CCACGCCAAGTGAGCGTAGGGCACCAATGGCATCTTTGCTGTTACTCCGCAGGGGATCCGAAATTCCGATTACACCGATAACGGAATTATCCTTAGTCAGGGCAACTGCAGTTTTCCCGCTTGATTCGAGCTGAAGAAGGATCTTTTCAAGTTCCGGAGAACAAAGACCGAGTTCCTCAACGAGTTGATGATTGCCAAGCAGGTAGGTTCGTCCGTCAATGACACCTTCGACTCCTTTTCCGGTCAATGCCCGAAAATGCTCAACGGTGATATCCTCAAAGCTGATTCCTTCTTCTTGGGCCTTGCTCATGAAAGCCACGGCAAGATGGTGTTCCGATTTGTTCTCGATGGCCGCAGCGACTCTCAAAAGCTCATTGACAGAAACGGAATTCAGTGGCACAATGTCCGTGACAGTCGGTTTCCCTTGCGTGAGGGTGCCGGTTTTGTCAAGAGCGACGACGCGAACTTGAGAAAGAAGCTCCAGGTATCGTCCGCCTTTTACCAGTATGCCATGCCGTGCGGCGTTTGTAAGGGCACTGACAATGGTGATGGGAGTGGAGATTACAAGCGCGCATGGACAGGCGATGACCAGCAGCACAAGAGCACGATAGAACCACTCATTGAACTCCAGACCAAAGAAAAGCGGAGGAATAACTGCCACGGTAATAGCGAGAACAAAGACCGCGGGAGTGTAGTATCGCGCAAACACTTCTACGAATGATTGTGATGGCGCCTTTTTGCTCTGTGCCTCTTCGATGAGGTGAATGATGCGAGAAAGCGTGGAATCCGATGAGAGCTTCGTTGTGGCGATCTCAAGAGACCCACGCTGATTAAAAGTTCCGGCAAACACGTGCGCATTCGGATGCTTTGGAACTGGAAGTGACTCGCCGGTTATGGATGACTCGTCAATAGTGGATCTGCCGGCAATGATCGTTCCATCCAACGGGATACGCTCACCGGGACGAATGACGATCGTTTCGCCAACAGCGACCTGATCAACGGGCATATCTTCTTCTGTTGCGCCGCGTCGGACTCGTGCGCTCAAAGGGGAGAGTTTCATGAGGGACCGGATTGCGCGTCGGCTGCGCTCGACACTCATTGATTCGAGAAGCAATGACACGGCGAAGAGGAAGATGACGGCTGCTCCTTCGGCGTGTTCTCCGATGGAGATTGCCCCAATCGCCGCGAGAGCCATGAGGAAATTCATGTCGAGAGAAAGATTCTTAACCGCTTTGACAGCCTTCAGGCCGATCTTCCAGCCGCCGACCATGATGGAAAGAATGAAGCACGTTGTGGCCACTCCTTCAGGAAGATCAAGCCACGAAAAGACGCCGCCGGCAAGAAGCAACACGCCTGAAATGACGGTTGAGAAGAGAATAGGTGAGCTGGGCTTCGTACTGGGCAGTGATAAGGAAGTGCGTACGGCTGCAGGTTGAACGAGAATCGACGTAAACCCGGCATCTCTCAGGAGCTTTGAGATTTCTTGGTCTGAAGTCGAATGCTGCACACGAAGAGTATGTGAGACAAGGTTGAAGTCAAGAGCATGGACATCAGTTCGCCGTTCAAGCTTCCTGCGAATTGTTTGCTCTTCTGCGGCACAGCAGAGATCGCTCACAAGAAAAGTCGAGGCCTTGGTTGTATGCTGGTTCATTGAATTTCTTTCTTCTTCAGTGACAGTGATGTTACGCAAACAAAAAAGAACAACTGTCATTCCCGCATGTTTTAGGCGGGAATCTATAGAATGGATGCCCGACTAAGGCATTCGGGCATGACATCCTTATTTTATGAAGCGTGATTTTGGGCTTCCGTAACATAACTTATTCATTCAGAAATATGTCGCATTGCGACACGAATAAGGTCTTCGATATGCTCATCGTCAAGGGAATAGAACACCATCTTTCCATCTTTACGTTGCCTGACTAATCGAAGAGTTTTCAGCATACGAAGCTGATGAGACACGGCGGACTCAGTAACGCTGAGCAACTCAGCAATATCGAGCACGCACAATTCTTGTTTTCCAAGTGCCATGACGATCTTGAGACGTGTGGGATCGCTCAGGACTTTGAACGTCTCGCTCAAACTGAGAATCTGTTCATCGTTTCCGATGGCTTTTCCGGCTGATCGAATAGCTTGCGCGTGATTGTGAGAAGTGGGGGTACTCATAGATTCAACGATTGAGCAGTTGTTCAGGTGTTAAAGTTAAGAAAATTTACGAGGATGTCAAGAGTAGAATGGGGGTGAGACGAGAAGGGAAGCTCGCAGGTCTGATTGGCTGATCTACTTCACTGATACTATGCAAACCCTCAAAACCATCTGTCATTCCCACACGTTTTAAGCGGGAATCTCATAAAGAGATGCCCGATTCACCCCGCCCGTGAGATAGCCAAATGAAAACGAGAGGTCATGACGTTTGAACAATTATCTCACGGGGTAAAAGCATTCGGGCATGACATTGCTTCTTTTTTGATGTCGTGCGTAACATCAAGTTACTTCAGATACTCCGCCTTCGCGTCTTCACTCAGAACTTCATTCATGCTGCCTGTGCGGTAACCTTGAAGGTCGAGAGTAATGTAAATGTATCCGATGCTTTTGAAATGCGAGACGATCTGTTGGCGAAGGGAGTCATCGAACATGCGATGAAACTCTTGTGGGCCGATTTCGAGCCGTGCTGTGCGGTCATCGTGGTGACGAACGCGGAAGAAGCGGAATCCGAGATCGCGCATGAAACTTTCGGCAGCATCTACTTTCATGAGGTTCTCCTTTGTTATACCGAATCCGTAGGGGAAGCGAGACGACAAACAGGCAAACGACGGCTTGTCCCACGTTGAAATTCCGAGATGTCGTGCGAGCATGCGGACATCGTCTTTTGAGAAGCCAGCTTCGAGAAGAGGAGAGCGGACATTCTTTTCAGATTTTGCGCGCATCCCCGGGCGAAAATCTCCAAGGTCATCGGTGATCGTTCCGTCAGCAATCCACTTGATTTCCTCCTCTTGCGCAATGCTCTCCAGTTTTCCGAACAGTTCCGTCTTGCAGAAGTAACATCGGTCAGGCGGGTTCTCTTTGAATTTCAGATTATCGGTCTCTTCTGTATTCACGACTCGATACCGCGAGCCAAACTGTTGTGCAAGTTGGATCGCTTCCTGGAATTCGCGTGTCGGATACG
>JANONN010000318.1:0-3839 GCA_031420835.1 Ignavibacteriales bacterium
GTGGCTGGTAGGCGCCCCGTTCGGTCGGTTAAGCGCACTGCGAGCGCCAGTCCCGCGACGGGCTCCATGAAGGCCCACGCCCTTGAGCAGGCGGCGTTGATTGCACTTGTGTTCGGGGGGCACTAGCGAGCCCCGCGGTGCTCGGATCAACCGGCAGTCCGAGGCAGTTAGCCGATGCGCGCCGTTCGCTACCACGGGCCCAAGCAGCCACTGCAGCTGGAGGATGTCCCCAGGCCCTCCCCAGGGCTGCGTGAGGCGTATCTATCGCTCAGATTTGATGTTCATAGATCCACTTAGTATATTTCTTGCAATAATGTGAATCCTCAACTTGCGAATTCGAATCTACGGTCGTTCCTAATCCATCATTTCGATGGATTCACATCGATGCTGGAATCATTTAGGTTGGACATTTATACCTTGGCTTCATTTTTTGCGCGAGCAGAGTCTCCCGCTCTCGTTGAATCTGCCCTATGTGAAGCGCATCGTTGTTTAGAGTTTGTTGTGTTGCCGTCACAGCGTCCATCATCTTAGATTGGAAAGTTCAGCAAAAAAGTTTATTATTAACGGTGATGTGTAAATTATTCACCCAATCATCACAACAAATCTTATAAGGAGGAAGTAACAATGGATTTACTCAGCGTTGCGTTTCGTTGGATCCACATTATAGCGGGAATCTTGTGGATCGGCTTACTTTACTGGTTTAACTTCGTCAACATTCCGTTTGCTGGAACGATGGATGGAGACACAAAGAAGAAAGTCGTCCCGGAGATGCTTCCGCGCGCTCTCTACTGGTTCCGCTGGGGCGCTATATGGACATGGGTGACGGGATTGCTTTTGCTTCTCTTAGTGTTTTACCACGGCGGTTTGATGTTCGAGGAAGGAAAGGGAGGATGGAACACTCCGACGTTTGTCATGCTCGCTATCGTTTTCTTGATGTTCTTTCTTTATGACATGCTCGCGAAGAGCGGCATCGGAAAGAACATTCGCAACATGGGGATTGTCGGTTTCATCATCATAGCAGCCATTACGTATGCGATGGAATGGGCGGAGTTTTCATACCGTGCGTATTCAATTCACATCGGCACCATGTTTGGAACGATCATGATGATGAACGTCTGGATGCGAATCTGGCCTGCGCAAAAGAAGGTTATTCCGGCGGTGAAGGAAGGTCAAGCACCGGATCAGAGTCTCGTGGCGCTTGCTGGTCAGCGTTCACGTCATAATGTGTACATGTCCGTGCCGTTAGTGTGGACAATGATCAATCAGCACACCGTTGTCCCCGGCGCAAATAGTCCGCTGTATCTTCTTGGCGTTGTTCTCGTGGGATGGATTGCTCTTCATTTCATCTACGAGCGATCGTTGACTGTCAAAGGATTCTAGTCTGTGTCATGGTATATACCGCTTCAAACTGAGGGCGTCACGGACCATTCCGTGACGCAAAACCGCTTGGTGTATAAAAAGTACGGCATTGAACCGGCGATCTGGCCGCGCTCTGCAGGATCGAGTCCCGAGGCACAATACACACGACCCCCGCTCAACTTGTCGGCATGTTCAGGCGGCTTAGGCCACGGCAGCCGCGCGCATGCAATCGATGAGTACATTGTGATCGAAGGGAACGACAAGGTTGCGGTCTCGTCAAATCTGAGCAATCCATTGTCGATATTCTGTACGCGTACGCGAACTGGCCGGAGTAATTACGAAGAGAACAGAAGGAGCAAGTATGGATCAAGAAGATTCGCCTTTGAGTCTTGCCCAACAGTTTGGCAAGACACTGAGAATGCCGGTTTTCATTGTGGACCCAGAGGGCAACCTGCTCTACTACAATGAGGCAGCGGAAAAAATACTCGGCAGGAGATTCAAGGACACTGGTTCCATGCATGCGAGCGTCTGGTCGAGAATCTTTGTGCCGACCGACGAATCGGGTAATCCGTTAATGCCCGAGACGCTTCCCTTGATGATCGCGATGACGGAGATGCGCGCTGCGTACAGCAGGTTCTGGATTCGCGGTATCGATAATGTATCCCGTCATATTGAGGTCGCCGCATTTCCAATCATTAGTAAAGCGAGTGAGAATCTCGGTTCGATGGCAATCTTCTGGGAGACGAGAAATAGGTTGGAATAAGTATGGTCTCTTATTCCGTCACGCTGAGCGCCGCGCCGCGAATGACCTGATGGCGGTGCGAAGTCCAACCGTCCAACCCGCAAAAATAAGAGATTACTTTCTGGGATGGGCACTACTTTTTGTTAGATTGTATCAATGAAGGGTCGGGTACTCACCCGACCCTTCTGTTTGTACTTTCGGAGATGCAACCTTGACCTTTCCTCGTTCCCAGTTGACCCCGTTTCTCTCATCGTTATTTCTTCTTCTTTTCTCTGTCTCATTTGCTCTCGGCCAACATCCTCAAGAGAGAGCGTTTTCCACGGCGGTCTCCGAGTTAAGACTTCGGAAATGCGTGCGCGATCTCGTGAGTTTTGGAAATCGAATGGGCGGAACCGTCTCGGGGGACCAAGCCGCTCAGTACGTCCTAACTCGATTCAAGTCATTCGGGCTTGATGCCCGCCTGCCATCAGTCGGGCAGGCTGAACTTATAGCAGAACCGGAACGACTCGTATTCGATAATGTTTCTTGGACCTTGAAAGTGAGCCGCCCTCGTAAGTTGCGCGCCTTGATCAAGAATGAATGGCTGGCTGGATTCTCACCAAGCGTGGAGAAATCCAAAGCATCGTTGGTCTATTGGATAGATGAGGAGATTGTGGAAGACTCAGTGCGCGGCAAGATCGTTCTTACCGAAAAATTCGTCAATCCGCGTCTCTATGAGCAAATGGCCGATATGGGAGCCGCGTGCATTCTCTCCTACGCACCGAATCTTCCTCATGTCTATTCGAGCTACGCGATGATCACGAGTCTGAAAGCCTCTCTTAAGAATCCAATACCACTCTATAATATATCCCGAACAAACGGCGAGCGGTTGAAGACTGAAGTCTCAAAAGGAATTGTCGCATTGGAGTTCAGCGCCAAGAGCGAGATTGAAGAGAGGAGCGCGAAGACAGTTATTGCCACGCTGCAAGGAACTTCTGACAGTTATTACATCGTCTGCGCGCATGGTGATTCCGATGCAGGGGGTCCCGGTGCGGATGATAATGCCTCAGGAGTCTCGGGCGTGCTCGAGATTGCACGCATTCTTTCTTCGCTTGTGAGAAGTGGAAATCTCACGAAACCATTTCACACAATAAAGTTCGTTGTGTGGGGATCGGAATATTCATCCGCGGAACATTATCTGAGAACAAACCGTGAGGATCTTGAGAAGATCGCTGGAGTCATGAACTTCGATGAAATCGGAACCGGTGCGACTCGCGATTGCATCTACTTCGAATCAAATGACGTTCCCCACAACGAAACACTGCTTCGCACGTTTCAGATGGTGGGAGAGGACTACGTAGGGAAAAGGGGATTCTGGAATGAAGCGACAACCAATCCATCACAAGGTGGAACCGATTCGTACGTTTTTCTTTCGGAGCATCTGAATAAACTTGGACTTCCGCAAGTGAAGATTCCATCCACGACCATCTACACGGCCGCCTGGAATGAGCTTCGCACCATCCCACAAACGGAAGGATGGAGCGCAAGGTCTTGGAGGGGGCATCCGGACTCCGTGACTGTGGATTACTCGGCCTACTACCATTCATCACTCGATATTCCCGCGCTCACGACGGAGAAGGAGCCTTTTAACATGGTTTGGGGAGTGAAGGCAGTGGGGATTGCGCTCCTTCGGCTTGCATGGGAGAATGATCGCAGGCCTTGACAACGGTTTCTCTTCTGAGTACCATTCGATGTGATG
>JANONN010000319.1:0-1983 GCA_031420835.1 Ignavibacteriales bacterium
AACTGGGTAAGGCCTTGACCACCTTGGGCTACACGACGAATATAGCCGGCGGCAAAACACATATCGACCTGACCGCTAACTGGAACGGTGCGCCCATGGATGTTGCCCTTGAGCGGCTCAATGGCACGCTGGGCATGGTTATCGGCAAGGGGCGCTTTCTGGATATCGACCCCGGTGCCGGGAGGGTGTTCGGATTACTAAGCCTCCAGGCCTTGCCGCGCCGACTCAGTCTCGATTTTAGCGACCTGTTCGGCAAGGGCTTCGCCTTCGATAGCATCACCAGCGAATTTGCCCTGAAAGACGGCAATGCCTACACGAATAATCTCTTGATGAAAGGTCCATCCGCGATCATAACCGTCACGGGCCGAACCGGACTGGCCGCCAAGGATTATGATCAGATGGTGACCGTTAAACCGCAAATCGGCGCGAGCCTGCCCTTGGCGGCGACCATCGCCGGCGGTCCGGCGGTCGGGGCGGCCGTGTATCTGGCCCAACAGATCTTCCAGCCGCAAATCGATAGCCTCGCGGGTTACCAATACACCATCAAGGGGTCCTGGAAGGATCCGAAGGTCGACCGAATTGTGAATGAAAATTCTAAGTAATACAAAAAGTTACCCGACTATATCGGGTAACCGGGTGGCCTGCTTATCGATTTGTCCCCCAAGGCGAAAACCATAGATCCCGGAGTTGAGGGGATTAAGCGACCGTGTAGTCAGGCTTTAGGTAACAGTTTGAAAAAAAATCTGCTAGAATTTACCCACGGTCTAATGAAAGTTAAAAAGACCGATATTCTTAATGAGTTACTATCCGAGGAAATATAGAATGAAGCAATCCATTATAATCACCGCGTTACTGGCGTTTGCCCTGACTGCTTGTAACAAAGAAGATGGTGACACCGTCGTTGTACCTAATCCTGAAGTCGTTCCTGCACCTGAGGTGGTTGTCCCGGGTCCTGCGGGTGCTGATGGCGCTGCGGGTGCTGATGGCGCCCCCGGTGCCGATGGTGCTGCTGGTGCCCCGGGTGCCGATGCAATGGCCCCTGCCGCGCCTGCGGATGGAGAGGCTGCTGCGCCTGCGGCTGAGTAATAGCTTTTTCTAGCTATCGTGAGGGATCGCAAATTGAGGAACCTCTGATTTATTCAGGGGTTCCTTAGCGACTCTACAGGGAAGAGAACATCAGTAGTCTGTAAACGAGAGGATAGTCGTGGTAGTTATTGCCATGACTATCCTGCTCTTTGAGTGGGCACCGAGAATGAAGCCCCATGGAATCCAGGCAGCCTCATCGCGTGATGTGGCTGTAGTTATCAGCTCGTCTCCGGGCCTTGAGCATGGCCTGCTCTGTTGTAGATCATTCGTTGTAGCCCCCTCGCAGCGATACCCCGTCAAACGCGCAGGAGAGCACTTGCAAGTAAAGGGAACTTGTATTACAAGGGACGGGACGAGTCTAGGTCTCCGAACTACCAACTACAAATCGAGGGATACGCAATGAAATACTCTATCGTGCTCACCGCCATTTTGGCCCTTGCAATTACCGCCTGCGACAAGGATAAAAAAGACGATGCCGTCATGGCACCGCCTGACCAAGTAACACCCGATCTGGCCACCCCGATAACGCCTGCCGTACCCGCTGCCCCTGTAGCGGAAGCCCCGGCTCCTGCGGCCGAGCCTGCCCCGCTGACAACACCTGAACCGTCAAGCGTAGCGCCCGCCGCAAGTGAAGCCCCCCCAGCGGCAACAGAATCTGCCGTTCCCGCTGCTGCTGCCCCCGCCCCTGCTGCTGCACAAGGTACGGCGTTGAGCATGGAAGACGGCAAGGCCTTGGCCAAGAAGAGCGGCTGCTTCGCCTGTCATAATGTAGATCGCAAGATCATCGGCCCGGCTTGGAATGATGTCGGCACCAAATATAAAGGCGACCCAGCTGCCCGTGATGCCTTGGTAAAATGGATTCACACGGGCGGCACGGGCCGTTGGGGAACCGCGGTC